>NZ_NPIZ01000099.1:0-62761 GCF_002251185.1 Prevotella sp. P5-126 | reverse complement strand
AGGCGCACAACTAATAAGTGTATTTTTACCACTATATAATTACACAATTTACACTTTAAGTGGTTTTCAACAGCTGCAAAAACATATCTTATAAATAATACTATTTTTCACACACGATATTTGGTCAGTTGGAAGATTATGCGTACTTTTGCGCTCAAAACCCAAACTATCATAAAATGAAGAAATATCTATTGATGACGTTGGCATCTGCACTGATTCTGTCAGCATGCGGACCCAAGAAGGCAAGCGACCCCTTAGCAGACTCAGGTCGTACACAGCGCACGGAGAATCTGCTGACCAATCTGATGGCGTATGGTGACAGTGGCGTCTATATGTTCGGACACCATGACGATACCGTCTATGGTATCGGATGGAAAGGGGACTCTGCCCGATCCGATATACATAGCGTATGCAACGATTATCCGGGGCTGTTGAGTTTCGACCTTGGACATATTGAACTGGGCGACTCGGTCAATCTCGACGGTGTTCCCTTTGATCGCATGCGCCAAGAAATCTTCACCCATTTCAACCGTGGTGGCGTAATTACATTATCGTGGCATCTGAACAATCCGCTCTCTGGTGGTACTGCATGGGTTGCCGACTCACTGAAGAACGTCGAAACCAAGACTGTGGCTTCAGTATTGGAAGGTGGACAGAAGCATGAGATGTTCTTAGGATGGATTGATAAAGTGGCAGACTTCCTCAACTCACTGGAAACACCATACGGCGTGAAAGTACCGGTTATCTTCCGCCCATGGCATGAGCATACCGGTTCATGGTTCTGGTGGGGACAGGAACATTGCACCGCTGCACAGTATAAAGCGTTGTGGAAAATGACCACCGACCGACTGAAAGACAAAGGAGTGGTAAATGCACTCTATGCTTATTCACCTGGCACAGAAATGGATGGCAATGAATCCAAATATCTGGAACGCTATCCTGGCGACGACATCATAGATGTCATGGGACTGGACTGTTACTGCTCCTCACCTGAGGCTGACACCGTAAAGATTGCCGGTTATGCTGCACAGTTGGATAAGAACCTTGCCACAGTATGTGCCGTTGCCAAGAAACACCACAAGGCTGCTGCTCTTACTGAAACCGGCTACGAGGGAATAAAGACTGCAGACTGGTGGACCAAGACATTACAACCGGTGCTCGACAAGCACCCCATCTGCTACGTACTGGTATGGCGCAATGCTTACGACAACCCACAGCATTACTTTGCTCCGTTCCCCGGTCAGATTTCCACTACCGATTTCGTGACGTTCGTCAACAACAAACATGTGCTGATGCGTAGCGATGTGAACAATATCTACTTTGTGAAAAAGAAAGAATAAGGCGACTTTCATACGTCCCTCTGCAACAAAGCCATCGTATGGTTCAATTCTGTCCCATGCGATGGTTTTGTTTTTTCTTTTGATTAAACTTACTATCTCACTTCTGCGGTAGGTTCCTTTTCTGACCGTAGTATCTCCCATCATTATCCTATTCCGCTCGTATATTGATTGGGATTTACTTGGGACTCATTTGGGATTCATTCGGGATTCATTCGGGATTCATTCGGGACTCATTCGGGATTCATTCGGGACTCATTCGGGATTCATTCGGGATTCAATCGGGACTCATCACACACATGAATAAATGGAATTATGGGACTATAGCGACGCAAAGCAACAACACTATGTAATAATACTATACCAAAACTAAAGTCATTACGCCATTACAGTATTACAGTATTACAGTTTTCAAAAACGATTTTTGATGCTCAACGAATAGATTTTTATGATTTTCAAGCGGTAAACAGGCTATAAATCCATATTTTTTTGCTTTTCGAAAACTGTAATACTGTAATATTGTAAAAATCACTGCGCAATACATAAGTAAACATTTTTCCAAAAGAGTACATCTGATTATGAAGGTTTATATCACATCAAAGAAACCATACCTAAAACAAATACACTGAATTTGCTATAAATTCAGTGTATTTGCTTGTATGATCAGCACAATGGCTGAGTATAGTCAGTGTGTCTGCTCAGTAAGCGCGGTGGCTATACTGTTTCTGCTTGATATCATTTATCGATTATTACAAATGCTATCAATACGGCCACTTTGCAGCAGCGACACCTTCGGTGACACCTGTCATCATATTGGTATTAAATACTTTGATGTTTGAACGATCGATAATACTCATGCCATTGCCAGTATTTACATCCCATGCATAAGGAATACAACCGTTGTTGATTGCATAACTTGTCACAGCAGCATACCAAGCCTTGATAGATGCATCATGGATAGGATCTTGTCCGATGGCGAAACGCTGGTCGGCTCCAAACTCTCCGATGATTACGGGAATGCCGTTGTCAACAAACGCAGTCTTCAGCTTCGCCATCTGGTTTTTGACATAGTTCTCTGTATAATTGCTGTTGGCATTGCGATTGGCATCCGAACCGGTATTGTCTTTACCCCAATAGTACCACATTTTTTCCAAACTCTCATCTTTGTTCATCATTGTGAACTGATAGGGATCATAGAAGTGAACTTCCATCATCAAACGACCGGTATGTTTGTCGTTCAACTTAGAATAATAGTTGTTCTTTACTGTCTTGTCGATATTGGTTTCTGGACCTTGAACCACCAATACGCGATATTCGTTATTACCGCCTGTGGCACGCACAGCATCGATAAAGGCCTGCTCATATTCAGCCAAACGGCTTGCCAACTTATCGTCAGCAATATTCTTGCCGTTGTCCTGATAGGCTCCACCGACACCAGGCTCGTTGAGACCAGCAAAGATAACATGGTCGTCATAGTCTTTGAAAGCCTCTGCAATCTGTGTCCAGATCTTGGTAAGTTGTTGTTTCTTGAGTGCTACGTCAGCATTCGCTGTGAATCCGTCGTGCTCCAGCCAACCGCCATCCCAGTGCTGGTTGAGTACTACGTAGAGATCAGCATCAACACAATAGTTAACAATTTCCTTAACGCGTGCCATCCATTGTGGATCGATGGTGCAGTTGTTGGTATCGGTAATATGTCCCATCACCCATGCACAGGGGATGCGCACACTCTTGAAACCTTGCACCTTAATGAAATTGATGAGCTCCTTGGTAGTTATAGTTTTCTGCCATGCTGTCTCTGTAGAAACTCCAACGCTCTTCCATGAGTTAGTATTGCTGCCAGCCTCCATGGTATTGCCGAGATTCCATCCGGGATACATCAACTTTGCCACCTGCATGGCAGTTTGTCCGACAAAACGCCCTTTTTTCTTGCTCTTAGCCTGCACGTCGGCCGTAGTACTCCATGCAAGTGCAAGTACTACGAGGATAAAGAGAATTCGTTTACTCATGTCATTTTTCGATTATTACAAATGCTATCAATACGGCCACTTTGCAGCAGCGACACCTTCGGTGACACCTGTCATCATATTGGTATTTAAAACTTTGATGTTTGAACGATCGATAATACTCATGCCATTGCCACTATTTGTATCCCATGCATAAGGAATACAACCGTTGTTGATTGCATAACTTGTCACAGCAGCATACCAAGCCTTGATAGATGCATCATGGATAGGATCTTGTCCGATGGCGAAACGCTGGTTGGCTCCAAACTCTCCGATGATTACTGGAATGCCGTTGTCAACAAACGCAGTCTTCAGCTTCGCCATCTGGTTTTTGACATAGTTCTCAGTATAATTGCTGTTGGCATTGCGATTGGCATCCGAACCGGTATTGCCTTTACCCCAATAGTACCACATTGTTCCCCAACTCTCATCTTTGTTCATCATTGTGAACTGATAGGGATCATAGAAGTGAACTTCCATCATCAAACGACCGGTATGTTTGTCGTTCAACTTAGAATAATAGTTGTTCTTTACTGTCTTGTCGATATTGGTTTCTGGACCTTGAACCACCAATACGCGATATTCGTTATTACCGCCTGTGGCACGCACAGCATCGATAAAGGCCTGCTCATATTCAGCCAAACGGCTTGCCAACTTATCGTCAGCAATATTCTTGCCGTTGTCCTGATAGGCTCCGCCAACACCTGGCTCGTTGAGACCAGCAAAGATAACATGGTCGTCATAGTCTTTGAAAGCCTCTGCAATCTGTGTCCAGATCTTGGTAAGCTGTTGTTTCTTGAGTGCTACGTCAGCATTCGCTGTGAATCCGTCGTGCTCCAGCCAACCGCCATCCCAGTGCTGGTTGAGTACTACGTAGAGATCAGCATCAACACAATAGCTAACAATTTCCTTAACGCGTGCCATCCATTGTGGATCGATGGTGCAGTTGTTGGTATCGGTAATATGTCCCATCACCCATGCACAGGGGATGCGCACACTCTTGAAACCTTGCACCTTAATGAAATTGATGAGCTCCTTGGTAGTTGTAGTTTTCTGCCATGCTGTCTCTGTAGAAACTCCAACGCTCTTCCATGAGTTAGTATTGCTACCAGCCTCCATGGTATTGCCGAGATTCCATCCGGGATACATCAACTTTGCCACTTGCTTGGCATCATATTTGATATTGCCAGAAGGATCGGGATTAGAACCAGGCTTAGTCTCACCCTTCTCCTGTGTAACACTTACGGTTTTGCTCTCTGCACCGGCTTTTACGGTAATTGTAGCAGTACGCTGTTCGGTAGTGGTATTGGCTTCAACAGTTACATTGATAGGAGTGACCTTCAGCGTAGGAGTTTTCTCACCAATAGTCACCACACACCATGTAGCATCACTTGAAGCTGTAACATTCTGACCAGCACGTGCACTAATAGACTTCTGACCGCCATCTTTAGTAAACGACAGTGAGGTTGGGGTTACGGTTAATCCCTCTACGGCAGGGCCATCATCCGGATCATCATCGCCACAAGCAACAAAAGCCACCGAACCCAACAGGCACATTCCGACCTTCATCAGATAATTTGTAAGTTTTTTCATAGTTTTATTTCCCAATCGTTAGGTATTTTTAGTGTTGCACTAATTACTTATTTTCCGCGAGACAACCAAGCATCACCTTGTCTTTTTTTTAAGGCTATTGGGGCATGATTATCAAGGTTTAGAGGTGGAGAAGTCCCATCCTTAAGGTTTGTTTTTTACCTTAGCCATACGATCCACTTGTTCCTTGACCACTTGCAAGGTAGTGGTATCGCCGGCAAAGACTGAGTTGAGGCCTTGTGCCTCTTGTGCAGGATCGTTGGTGTAGGGATCGCCCACCACCCATTGTTCGTGTAGCGGTTTGGCAAATCCTCCCCATCCCCAGAAGTTGCATCCTGCAAATTTTCCGCCGCTCTCGGCATTATCTGCCACAAGCGAGAACACATATTTATAATAGCCATCGCGTCCCTTAGTTGGGGTGCCGAGGTCATATTTCATACCATCGCGGGGATAGCCAAACTCTTCCATAACGAGCGGTTTGCCCAACTTATCGCAGATGGCGAGATGCTTGTCTATATACTCTTTGGTATTCTGACATGCTCGGTCGAGGTTTTCGATGAGTGAGTCGGGCTTTGCCCATCCCCAATTGTAAGGCCAAAGGTGCACATTGCAATAGTCTATATTCTTATCAGCACAAATGCGCTCATAGCAGTCATAGTCGTTTTCGCATCCCCATGAGCCTTCGCTACCTATACTGATCAGGTGGTTTTTATCTATAGAACGGATCAGTGCAGAAGCCTCAGCAAGCCACTTCTCAAAGGCAGGCAGTTGTTCTTTAGCAAAGGCGCGAGGCTCATTGCCTATCTGCCACGACATGATAGCAGGATCTTCTGTATATTTTTTACCCGTATAACGGTTGGTGCGTCCGAGGATAAAGCGCACGTAATCGTAGAAGAGTTCGTGGGCTTTGGTATTGCTGGCATACTGTGCCACAAAATTCATATAAGCTGGATATCCTTCTTCGTTAGGACGTGGAGCTTTTCCTGCACCGGCATGTTGCAGATAGAAGCTATATCCCCCACTCCATTCCCATGAATTGTTCAGATAGAGCACAGCTACCATATTGCGCTTGCCCATCTCCATCAACAGATAGTCGAGGCCTGCAAGAATTGTATCGTTATAAACGCCAGGTGCTTCCTGCAGTGTTGGTTCCACCTTGGTCGTCACACCACGCTCACCATCGCTACCTACGAGGATGCGAAGATTGTCGATACCCATGCGTTTCATCTCATCGAGTTCCTTGACGAGACGGTCGCGGTCACCTCCTTGTCCTTCGCTACCGAGGATAGCACCATACCAGAAGTTGGTTCCTACGTAATAGTATGGTTTACCATTACGCATGAAGTGTCCGTTTTCAACGCTAATATACTGTGATTCTTGCACTTGCTGTTTGCAGGCACATAATGCAATAGCCATTACAAAAAGGGATAATAGTTTTCTCATTACGAAGTTATTGGTTTCAGCGAATGCAAAGATAGGAATTATTTTTGAAACCCACAAATATATTTTGTGATATTTATCATATTTTTAACATCTCACACAACAAATCACCATTATTTCTTTGCGTGCTATAACATTTTGTTATCTAGCGTTATAAATGCACCTTAAAATCGTCTATGATATAGATTGGTATTCAACAAAGGTGGGGCATAGAGCCCGTCATGGCCCCAGCCCCACCTCTTTTATTTCAGAGAAACGCTATGCGTATGATTATTTGGCTGCATTGACTATAGCGTCAGCCACTTCTTCCATGCTCCATTTGAAGCTTGATTCCTTACGATCGTTTCCATCCACAATGCCCATCCAGTAGAAGGCTGCTGCATTATACTGTTTGCAAAGGGTAGTCATGTCCGAAGCTTGCTTGCCGGCTTCGAGTTTTTCCTCATGGGTAGAGTTCTTGTTGATGGTGTCTTCATTTTTACCGTTTGAACCATATTCACCTATTACTACAGGATAACCTTGGTCCATGATATACTTTTTGAGCATCGCAAACATATTGGTGATTTCTCTCTTACACTCGGCAGTCCAGTGTTTATTATAGGTATTCACCCAATCATAAGGAGCATAGGTATGTACCTCAACGGCGAGGTGGCTCTGATTACCGCAGGGATCGGTGGGTATTACGAGTTTCTGCAGATTCTTCTCTACAGGTGATGCGGCATAAGTAGTCACGATAAGGTTGCGATATTTATTTTTGCCACCAGTAAAGCGTACTGCATCTACAAAGTCTTGCGCATACTTATTGATATAGTCGAGGTTGGCTTCATTGTTTGGTGTGTTCCATTGGGCTGTAGCGTCACTTCCTGTCAACATCTCGTTGTATCCTTCAAAAACGAGTTTTTCACTATAGTTTTTGAAATGGTCGGCAATCTGTTTCCAGAGATACTTAAACTTAGCATTAGACGCTGCATAGGTAGTGCCATCGGCTTTCAACCATGCGGTTTTGTCTGCTCCAGTATCGTGGTGCACGTTGAGAATACAATACATATCGTTATCCAACACATAGTTGACCACTTCTGCCACACGGTTCATCCATGCCTCATCCACATTGCCTGCACTATCCATGTGGTCTTTCCAAGTCACAGGAACGCGGATTGCGGTAAAGCCTTTTTCCTTCATCTTCTTCATCAGGAAAGCCTCGGTCTTGGGTTGTCCCCAACAGGTTTCTTGATTCAAACCTGTTGAACCTTCAGCCCATGCATCGAGTGTATTACCCAGATTCCATCCGGCTATCATATTCTTCACAGCAACCGAAGCCGACTCATATTCGTCGTTGCCAAGGTCTGGCTTTTTAAACATGGTAAAGCTGAAAGATACTGGTTCAGATGGTTTCGCACCATTATTAGATACTACATAACCTTGAGGAATGTTCACACCAATGGTCGCGCCTTCTTCCTGACAATCCAAATCGAATTCGAGTGTTGCCACTGAGAATTTCAAATTTGCTGGAGTTGACGTAGTTCCGGTGATTTTGATGTCATCGGCTCCTATTACGCGCTTTGACGGTGTGCTATAAACCACCTTCACGTGAACATTGCCAAGAGCAACATCTTTCGTTCCATTTGCGGGAGTTACTGAGATTGCTTTAGGAGCTGTTCCCGCAGGTGCAGGGTCTTTGGAATCGTCACCACCACAAGCTGCGACAGAGAGTATGATTCCAAAAAATGCCAAGAGGCACAATACTTTTTTCATAATAATATGTTTTTTGTTTGTGAATAATCGGGTGTAAGTCTTTCGCTATTTCATTTAGCGCCTGCAAATATACTCATTTTTGCGTCAACTGCCAAGCTTTTCCTATTTAAAATATATTAAGGCGAAATAACTCTGATGCTAATAATAGTATCGGCACAGCAGAGCATCTACCTATACGCATATAGTTTTCAATGTAATGTATTTTTTCACAGAGTAACAATTGTTTCTTCTCGCGCACACGTGCACGCGACATTTTATTTTTGCTACCATCGACCACAACATGTTTCTTAAGCACTGTGACTCATCTACTTATATAATTCTTGATAAAAATTTATGACCACCAATCGACCACCAATCTGCCCATTTTTGGAAGATTCGACCATTATGTGCCTTCAAGATGGTAGAAAAACGAAATGTTGAGCATTTCTCTTTTCGGTAGTAATCTGTAAACTGATTTCACACAAAATGAATACGCTTATAGCTGACTGACTATTTTGCCAGATTGTTTTCCTACATTGCAATACCTTTGTCAAACGTTAGATCATACCTTTGCCAAACGTTGAAAAACACTTGTGTCAAACGTTGAATAACACCTGTGTCAACGTTGGAAAATACTTTTATCAAACGTTGGATAACACTTTTACCAAACGTTGGATAATACCTTTATCAAACGTTGGATAACACATTTACCAAACGTTGGATAACACTTTTATCAAACGTTGGATAATACTTTTATCAGACATTAGAAAAGAGCTGAAAATACTATGCAGGCTGGGGCTATCGCCCATCTACACATAAACCAATGCACATAAGCGGATGATTATATCTTTAAACAACGATGTTCGATGGGTGTTCGACAATTCGGCATTTCAGCCTTCAAACACAGACATAACCAACTGTTTGATTGGATGTTACGAAAACAAGATGTTCGATGTTCGATAAAAACCTGAAAACTGAAAATTATGTATGCGACAACGGCAGACATCAGAAGTTTTCTGCCTGATGATAAGCTATCAATCCCTCCAACGGACTTTTCAAAACTGTGCCAACACAGTAACCTTCAGCCTCAGCAGCCACTTTCAACTCGCTACAATAGTAGAAAGCCATACTTCCAACAAATCCGACAGGCAAATCTTGTCGTTGATACGCTGTCAGATTACGACGAAAGAACTGTCTGAAATTATCAATCACCATGCTGCGTACACCATCTCTATCAAGGTTTCGATGAATAAATGGTGACAATGATGCCAACCATCGATTAGCTAAAGGTTGGCGATAGACACGATCGATAACATCAGCCATCGTCAAATGAAACTCAGAAAGAAACGCTTCGCGCAAGGCGGATTGAGCAGACTCCTTAAATATAAGGTTGAGAAACTGCCGACCGAGCACTGCCCCACTACCCTCATCGCCAAGAATATAGCCCAACGGCGGAGTGTTCATCACAATATTTTGTCCATCGTACAGACCAGAATTGGCTCCTGTACCAAGGATACAGGCAATACCTTCTGCACGACCACATACCGCACGTGCTGCCCCCAGCAAATCGCCTTCTGCCTGCACATCGGCATGTAAAAATGCCGACATAAGCAGTTGACGCATCATCGGTTGCAATTCGGGACGCAAACCGCTACCATAGAAAGCCACTTGCCCAACCGTAGTCTCTGCCGGAAGCGACGGAAGAAGCTCCTCACGCAACACGCGATCTATGACTTCAGCAGACTGATGAAAAGGGTTGATACCTTGCGTCTGACATTGGCAGACAAGGGTTTCGCCAGCCAGCAGTGCCCAGTCGGTTTTGGTACTGCCACTGTCGGCAATGAGTTGGCAATGTGAATATGAGGTGGTCATCGGCATAGTTCTTATATTTCCTTGCAAAGGTACAAAACTTTTGTGATAATCATACGAAACAAAGAAATAATGAAGTTAAAAAGGAAAAATAAACCACTATCCAGAAGGATCTCATTGGATGTTTACGAATTTTTGTAGGCAGAATAGCGTTAAACTTCTTCATTCGCTTTATCGTCTCAACTTTTCTTTGTAACTTTGCGCCAATAATTACCCAATACAGAACCATCCGATTGAATATGAAAAGAATACTGACGGTGCTCATCACACTGACCATCACGCTCGCCAGCCATGCTGTGCTGAAAGAGAAAGACCTTCCACAGACCCTACATATCCTGCGATCAGAGCTCACTGACTTTCATCGTGAGCTGACAGAACGGTTGGAGTTGAGCAAAACGCAAAACAAGAAAGTGCGCGACCAACTATTTGCAACCATGGAGCGGTCAAACCAAAATGCACTGATGCTCTACTCGCAAAAACAGGATTATGTATTTGACTTGACCTATGCTTGCCATGAAGCCACCGAACAGTATCATGAGTTTAGGCAGCAACAGTTGCCTTTTAACACGTGGATAAACAAGCTTAATAGCAACATAGCACGCTACGATTCACTCATCGTGTCACTTCGATCTATGCCTGTAATGATGCTCGACGACCATGCAAAAACCGACCGAAGCGTATGTCTCACCCTCGCCACCAACATTCGCAACAATTTGGAAGAAAGTCGTGGAACAATGAAAGAATACATCACCTTCTACGACATGACGGAGAAGCGGCTCGCCTATCTCAACGACTATGCACAGAAACGATACAACGACATACAAACCAGCATCTTCCGCAATGGTGGCGACAGCTATATTTCCATTCTTACCAATTGGCCGCAACAGTGGACTACCACCATGCAGACGGTCACAAAGAAATACCAACCCAATGCCAAATCGCAATGGGATAGCCGATGGATTGTGGGACTGCTTGTTTCTATCCTCATCTATGCCATCATCGCTACACTACTCAACTATGTGGTTATCCACTATGTAGTGCCAAAGCGATTCCGCACCAAGGAGTTTCTAAAAAAACAAGCCTGTATCACCATGGCCACCACCACGGTGACTTTCGGCCTCATTCTCGCCATCATGCTAACTGTATCACAGCAGCATTTCTTCATCATGGCATGCGGACTGTTGGTCAATTTTGCATGGTTGATGGGTGCCATCCTTATCTCACTCTTGCTACGTGTCAATGGCAGTCAGATTAAGAGCGCCTTCCGCATCTATACACCACTTTTAGCTGTAAGTTTCCTGGTCATCGTATTCCGTATCATTCTGATACCTAACGAACTCGTCAATCTGATATTCCCACCCATCCTCGTGCTCTGCGCCCTGTGGCAATGGAGCGTGATCAGACGCCACAACAAGAACATTCCGAAATCGGACATGTTCTACACCTATATCACACAAGCGGTATTTATCACATCTGTGGTATGCTCATGGATAGGCTACACCCTATTTGCCGTGCAATTGCTCATCTGGTGGACAATGCAGCTCACATGTATCCTCACCATCACCTGTGCGTTGCAATACCTTAAAATTTATGGTATCAAGCACCACTACGAAGAGATGCCCATCTCCAAAACATGGGCTTACGACCTACTCTATCAGGTATTACTGCCTGTGCTGGGGGTAATATCGGTCATGATCAGTTTCTATTGGGCTGCAGATGTATTCAACCTGACAGACCTATGCTGGAAGATATTCTATGCCAAGTTTGTTGACCTCAGCAATCTGAAACTCAGCATCGTATCGCTGGCATTTGTCATCAGTCTGTGGTTCCTATTCTCGTACATTTGTACTACTGTACTGCAGTTTCTACGCATGCATTACCGCAGTTCTGACCCATCGACAGCAGCAAGCCGAGAAGTAATGGGAAAGAATGTAACACAGGTTTTGGTATGGGGCGCATGGTTCCTCATCACGATGAGCGTACTCGGTGTGTCGCTCGAATGGCTGATGGTAGTGACAGGCGGACTGTCAACGGGTATCGGATTTGCATCGAAAGACATCATCGAAAATATCTACTACGGTATTTCTCTCATGACAGGACGCATCAAAGTAGGCGATTGGATTGAAGTGGATGGAACCATGGGAAAAGTGACTACCATCAACTATACATCGACCATTGTAGAGTCAGTATATGGTGAGGTGATTACCTTCCAAAACTCACAGTTGTTCTCTAAAAACTACAAGAATCTGACTCGCAACCATGGGTATATACTGACAACTATACACTACGGGGTGGCATACGGAAGTAACTTGCAACAAGTGATGGAACTGGTTGACACGGCTGTCAACAATATGCACCACCAATGGACTGACCCTACCAAGACAGCCAAATCGGTTGTGGGCGAACTGGCTGACTCAAGTATCAATCTCAAAATATTCGTATGGTCGGAAGCTACCAAGCGTTCACATGTGACAAGCGATGTGCTCAAAACCATCTACGACACGCTCAATGCCAACGGCATCGAGATTCCATTTCCACAACAAGATATACATCTGCACAACAACTAATACTCATACAGAATACAGTTCGCCCGGCAGTTCCGATGGAATTGCCGGGCGAATGATTATTGTAACGTAATAACTGTCGCTATACTTTAAAAATTGTAGTAGAGACCGAAAGTCAGATTGTTGCCGTCAAGAGCTACACCATAAGTGTTAGTAGCTTTGGCACCATCGTAATCATCCTTTGAATTCTGATAACCCAACCAACCGAAATGGGTAACAAAGCTCAGTTTATCGTTCAGATTAACTGCTACTCCGGGACGTACACCAAGACCGAAAGTATTGTTCTTCACGCTACCATTATCAGAGTGGATGTAGTCGAGACCAGCATCAACAAAAACGTCAACACACTTAAATTTCAGAGCGGTATAGCGCAAATAAGGGCTGATACGAAACTGCTTGTCCTTCTGAGAAACAGTAACTGTAGATCCTGCTACTGTCTTTTCAACAGACACTTCATCCTGAGCATAGCCAAGAACGATACCTACGGCAATGTTATCCTCAAGTTTGAAACCAAGTTCCGGCAGAATTTGGAAGTTGTTCTTGGTTGTTCCATCGTGTGAACTACCAATAAATCCAACACTACCACCCACATAAACCTGGGCACTTGCCACTGTAGCCACTACAAGAGCTACGAGAGTCATGAAACACTTTTTCATTATTTTGTTGTTTTGAAGTTTAACAATTGAAGGATGGAAAAACCAACCTCCGAGAATAAAATCTGTTGCAAATATAGGGATTCTCACTATAAAAATAGCATATTTTGCTTTTTTTCGAGTGTGGCAATCATTTTGTTGACACAAAATAAGATTATCCGCGTTTTTTTGCTTAACTTTGCCACGTAATATAAATATAAAATAATTTGCTTAACTTTGCGTCTTAAAACATACAGGACAACATGAAAGCAACATTCATTGCAGGGCCTTGCGTTATCGAGTCAGCCGAACTACTCGATACTGTGGCTAAAAAACTGGTGGACATCAACAACCGATTGGGCACCGACATTATTTTCAAAGCTTCGTTCGACAAAGCGAACCGCACATCGATCCACTCTTTCCGTGGACCGGGTATTGACCGTGGACTGCAGATGCTGGCAGATGTAAAAACCAAATATGGCCTACGCCTACTTACCGATATACACGAAGCATGGCAAGCCAAACCGACAGGCGAAGTGGTAGATATAATACAGATACCGGCATTCCTCTGTAGGCAAACAGACCTTCTCGTAGCAGCTGCACAGACCGGGCGTATCGTCAATATCAAAAAAGCGCAGTTCCTAAGCGGACAGGACATGCGCTATCCCGTAGAGAAAGCACGCGAGGCCGGGGCTACAGACGTATGGCTCACAGAGCGTGGCAACATGATGGGATACAATAATCTGGTAGTGGATTTCAGAAACATACCCGACATGCTGGAGATCGTTCCCAACGTCATCATGGACTGCACACATAGCGTACAACGCCCAGGCGGTGCAAACGGAAAAACCGGCGGTGACAGACGTTTCGTACCACAGATGGCTATGGCGGCAAAAGCCTTCGGAGCCACAGGATGGTTCTTTGAAGTACATCCAGACCCAGACAACGGACTGAGCGATGCCGCCAATATGCTGGAACTAGACCGTCTGGAAGAACTGATAACAAAACTTCTGAAAAACGACTAACAACAACCAAACGAGCAATGACAACAAGAGAATACGCCATACAATGTATTAAAGACGAGGCACAGGCTGTGCTCGACATGATACCACAACTGGATGACAACTTCGACAAAGCCGTAGAACTCATCTACGACTGCCATGGAAAAGTGATTGTCACCGGTGTTGGCAAAAGCGGACACATCGGTGCAAAGATTGCTGCCACACTGGCATCTACAGGCACACCGTCGTTTTTCATCAATCCACTCGATGTATATCATGGCGACCTTGGCGTCATGTCGAAAGGCGATGTGGTACTCGCCATTTCCAATTCAGGACAGACCGACGAACTGCTACGCTTCATACCAATGGTACTCCACATGGAGATTCCTATCATAGGAATGAGCGGTAACCCAACGTCATTACTTGCAAAATACTCCACCTGTCACCTCAATGTTGCAGTAAAAAAAGAGGCTTGTCCACTCAATCTCGCACCAACCAGCAGCACAACGGCAACACTTGTTATGGGCGATGCACTGGCTGTGGCACTGATGGAAAAACGCCATTTCCGACCACAAGACTTTGCACAATTCCATCCCGGTGGCGAACTCGGCAAACGATTACTGACCACTGCACAAGATGTGATGATTACCGAAAAACTCCCTATCCTATCACCCGATATGCATTTGGGCGATGCCATTATACTGGTAAGCAAAGGTAAACTCGGACTGGGAATAGCTATCGTAGATGGACAAATTGCCGGACTTATCACCGATGGTGACATTCGACGCGCCATGGAAAGATGGCAGGCCGAATTCTTCGACCGCACTGTGGCAGACATCATGACACGTACGCCAAAGAAGGTTTCGCCACAAACCAAAATCTCTGAAGTACAGAAAATAATGAATCAAAACAAAATACATAACGTGCTCGTGGTCAATGAACAAAACCAACTCTTGGGAGTCGTTGACCGATATGCTTGCGTATTGTAATAACAGATACTGACAATGAAAGTACTGAAAAAACTATTAATCATCCTCATGCTGGCCATGCCAATCGCAGCAGCCGGCATCTATTTGTTTAAAACGCTTGACGTGCGCAACGGACTGACCAGTAGTCAGATTAACTGCATACTTAAAGACTCAAGAGGATATGTATGGATGGGAACACCTGCGGGGCTATACCGCTACGATGGCTATACCTTTAAGAGTTTTCAGAGCAACTCACAGGATGGTTCATCACTACCCGACAGCTATATCATCAGTCTGCAGGAAGCATTGGACGGTAACATCTGGGTGCAAACCCTCACTGGATTCTGCGTCTATCACCCACAAACAGAAACATTCGAACGAGATATGAAACAGGTTTATACCGCTATGGGCATTGAAGGACAACCCACCGTGGTATATTTCGATAGACACAAAAACCTGTGGGCAGCCATTCCAAACAAAGGTGTGGTAGCCTATAACATGCAACAACAATTGCTCTATGAATTTGGTTATACCAACGACGCACACGGCGTGCCACAGGGAACTATATGTTCAATCGGTGAATGTCGAGATGGCGCAGTCATCGTGTACAACGATGGACGATTGGTTTGCTGCGACGTAATGCACCAACAGCATACCATATGGCAGACTGACTTTATTGCTCAACAACATCTGCGCCATACCTCTTCACTCAAAGTCTTTGCTGACAAAAACGATGTGATATGGCTCTACGGACAAGGCACACTGATGCGCTACAATAAAACCTCTAACACTTGGGATACTACCATAGGCAATCAACTGGGACTCACTGGTGTATCGGTGGATCACAGCGTCAATGGCATAGTGGGCGACAAAGCTGGAAATATATGGATAGGTACAGACCGTATGGGACTCATCAGAACAAATACTGAGGCACAAATCATGGAACCTGTACGTCCCACCAACGGTATCGATGCACGCACACAACAGGAAACTATCGGCATACAAAGCCTATACGTAGATGATACAGACCTGCTATGGGTGGGAACAGAGAAATCGGGTGTAGCATTCTACGGCGACAACATCTATAAATTCCAAAGCAATTTCAATGGCGATATCACTGCCATCGCACAGGACAACAGCGGTCGCATATGGTTTGGTACAAGTGACCATGGTGTAATAGGCTACGAGGGACCTCTTGCCAGCCAGAAGGTTTCGTGCATGACAACAACCTCTGACGGAAGCCTTTGGGTGGGTTCACGACAGAACGGACTGACTCGCATCAAAGATGGATATGCTAAGATCTTCTCTGTTGCCCGTGATAGTGCAAAGACGCTGATCGATGACCATGTCAATGCACTAACCAGCGATAAGTTCGGCAACGTATGGATTGCAACCAACGGTGGACTGCAGGTGTTCAACCCACAGATGAATACCTTCTCCTCATATACACGTGAAAATGGTATGCTCAACACCAACAATGTGACCTGTCTGTTCTACGGGAAAAACAACACAATGCTGGCAGGAACAGCAGAAGGTCTTATCGTATTGAACCTCTCTACACGTGACAAAACCGTGCTGACAGGAAACAAATCAAATCTAAAAACGTTTACCAACAACTATATCACACAGGTTTACGAAGACTCAAGAGGATTGATATGGGTTGGAACACGCGAAGGTTTGAATATTCTGAACTTGGAAAACGACACGCTCAACTATCTCACAGAGAAGAACGGACTCTGCAACAACTCTATATGCGGTATTACAGAAGATAAAAACCACAACCTATGGGTGACCACAAGCAATGGTATTAGCCGAATCGTAGTGCAGCGTAACCATGAAAATGGTACATTCAACTATGGTCTCTACAACTACAATACCAGCGACGGACTGCAAAGCAATGAGTTTAATATGGGTGCCATACTCACTAAAGCAGACGGAAATGTGCTCTTCGGAGGTCTCTATGGAGTGAACTGGGCAAGACAATCGGGCAAGAACGACCAGGAACGTTTACCAAAAGTGATGCTCACACAGCTCTTTGTAGGAGAAGAGGAAATACAGATAGGTCATGAATACGATGGACATGTGATTCTCGTACAAGCTCTCAACGAGAGCGGGCGCATTGAACTGAAGAATGGTCAAAACAACTTCACCATCAAATTCGCTGCAGGTAACTACAACCAAGGCGAGCGCCTGCAGTTCATGTACTGGATGGAAGGACGCGACAACTACTGGCGCAACGGCGATGCACTGCTTCACGGTGTGAAATTCCGCAATCTCAGCAGTGGAACATACACCCTTCACGTTAAAGCAGTAAGCGCCAATGGTGCTGTCAGCAATAAAGAGCGTACCCTCGAAATTGTTATCGACCGCCCATGGTGGTTGTCATGGTGGATGCTCACCATCTACGTTGTCATCGCCATCATCATACTATGCACTTGGCGATATGGATTCAAGAAGATGAGAACACTGATGCTCCACAAACGCACCGTTATAGACGAACTGAAACGACAGCGTGAAGAAATAAAACTGGCAAGTGATGACCTACGTCAACCTATGGCCAGAATGACAACAATCATCGGAAATCTTTCTGAACAAGAACACTCTCTTGAAGGAAAAGAACAACTCAACTCTCTCCACTTCCAAATGCTACAGGTCATCACCCGTATCTCAGAAATGCAAACTACACTGGAGCATCCGGAAGAAAAAGCCGAGAACAAAACCCATGACAGACTGGAGTTGGGTGCAAGAGGTAGTCTCGATTTGTCGCAAGTAGAAGCTCCTGCACTGACGGCAGATATCAAGCCTATACGCATCGAAACTACCACTCAACAGGATATTCACGTGATGATAATCGATGATAACCACGAGTTTTTGTTGTTCCTCAAAGCCCATCTGCGCGAAATTTACCATCTACATCTCTATGATGATATTAAGAAAGCACGGGCTGAAGTGGAAGCATTGCACCCTGACCTCATCGTCTGCAAAGATGACATGAACTATATGACAGGTAGTATGCTCTGCAACCAGTTGAAGAGTAATCCACGTACCGAGCGCATCAAATTCGTACTATTGACAGATCAAGTGATGTCTCAGGAAGATATGAACAACAATAATATCACGCTCTCGGCTGACGATTATATTGCTAAACCGTTTAACGTACAAGAGGCTGTTTCACGTTTCAACGTACTACTCGGACTGGGTGCCGCTCTGGTAGATCACGATACTATCGAAGGCTATGAAACACGCCGACTGGAGAGTCAGAACTCCAGCATGACAACAGCTACGTTGACCAGCAAACCCAGTAGAAAGCCGATTGATGAAGAAGCTACAACTCCTGAGCCGTCAACAACTGACGAGCAAGAGCAGAAGCAAGAAGACAAATCCGTACAGAGCGGCAAGGAAATTGCACGTCAATACTATGGGGACGGTACTATCGGTGACTACTCTATGAGTAGCATCATGGACCAACAACTCATGAGAAATGTGGAACAATATGTACTGCAAAATATGAGTCGCGGACAAATCAGCGTAGAAGAGATGGCTTCGGCGATGGGTATGGGACGTGTACCTTTCTTCCATAAGATACGCAATATCACAACCAAGACACCTGCCGAACTGGTTCGCGAAATTCGACTGAAACATGCCTGCACACTGCTGGTCAATACCAACCTCAACCTCAATGAGCTGGCTATCAACGTCGGATTCATGACTGCCGAAAACTTTATCAATATCTTCCAATCCAAGTATGGCATGACTCCACTGGAGTACCGCATGAAACACAGCAAGTAATAGTAACAAAACAATCCAGCAAGCAGCAAGAAAACAAACATGTTACGACATAAGGTTCTAACCCTGTTTTTCCTACTATCACTATCAGCGAGTGCTCAAACGAGCGACTCGCTGATTGTTCGTACACTCAAAGCAAACGGAATACGCTTCTCCCACGACAATAGTGTAACACTACTCATGTCGGGACAGGAGAAATTCGACGATATGTTCAAAGCTATCCGACAAGCAAAAAGCAGCATCCACCTGGAGTATTTCAACTTCCGCAACGACAGTATCGCATCGTTACTCTTTGATATTCTCAGAGAGAAACGTCGCGAAGGTGTTGAAGTAAGAGCCATGTTCGATGGATTCGGCAACGACTCCAATAACCAGCCGCTACGCAAACGTCACCTTAAGAAATTGCGTGCCGACAGTATCAATATCGTAGAATACTCCCCTATCCGCTTCCCTTGGATTAACCATATCTTCGGTCGCGACCATCGAAAAATTGTAGTTATCGATGGTAAAGTGGCTTATACAGGTGGAATGAATGTGGCAGACTATTATATAAAAGGTACGAAACAAGTAGGGGAATGGCGCGATATGCACTGTAGAATAGAAGGCGATGCCGTCAACGAACTGCAAGCCATATTTATCAGAATATGGAACCGTACTACTGGCGAAAATGTACATGGCACAAAATACTATCGTGGCGGTACAGACACAAAATTTGCAGGACTCAAGCCCGATACGACAGCAACAGCAGGCCGAAAGACAGTAGCTATTATCAACCGTGAGCCCTATCGTACGCCAGCAATTATGCGTACCTTTTATATTAATGCCATCAATCAGGCACAAGATTCTATCAAGATTATCAATCCCTACTTCACACTCATTCCCAAAGTGACAAAAGCATTGACACGTGCTATCCGCCGAGGTGTAAAGGTAGAAATTATACAGTCAGCGAAAAGTGACATTCCCCTTACACCAGACTGTGCCTACTATCAGGCACATAAACTGATGAAGCGTGGAGCCACTGTATGGATGTATAAACCCGGTTTCCACCATTCTAAAATCATGATGGTTGACGGACGTTACTGCACGGTAGGTAGTACCAATCTCGATGCCAGAAGTTTGAAATGTGACTTTGAAGAGAATGCAGTCATCGTAGATCGTTGTACCACACGCGAACTTGATGAGATGTTTATACGCGATACAAAAAAGAGTTTCTTGTTAACTCCAACAACATGGAAACAATTCCGTACCCCATGGCAGAGATTCGTTGGTAAGTTTGCCCATCTCTTAGCTCCACTACTCTAACTCCATTTCTATGCCACATAATACTGTCATATCCATTTGCAAAGCATTGGCCATCATACTGATGGTCATCGGACATGCCGACTGTCCCGATGCTTTAGGAGCATTCCTTTATGAATTCCACATGCCACTGTTTTTTATAACAGCCGGCTATTTCTTCTCTGTGCGATACATCAACGACGAGGCAACCTTTGTCAAAAAACGCTTCAAAGGACTATATCTTCCTTTTGTCACATGGTCGGTATTCTTCCTTATCCTCCACAACACGATGTTTGACATCGGTATTCTCAATGAGCAATACGGCAACTGGACCGGTGGAGTGACCCATCCCTATAGTCCTCATCGCATACAACAAAACCTTTGGACTATCTTTACTGCTATGGGGGGATATGATGAGTTTCTGTGTGGAGCATTCTGGTTTTTCCGTGGTCTGCTTGTAGCAAGTATCGGTTTCTTGGTTTGCTATAAGATTTCAAATAGAATTATAGGTTGGACAGACAGCACGCTGCAACAGCATACAGCGGGCAATACAACTGACAATACTACATGGAGTTCAAGAATAAGGCTGGTAATCTGTAACCACCGAACAGTCATTACCACGCTCTTGGTATGCTTGATTGCATTACTGCTTGCAGGATGGAAAGCCTATGAAGGCCTTCGCATTATCACTTTGGTACAAGGAGGTTACAGAGAATTGATGGGTATGTTCTTCTTCGGATGCGGATTTCTGTTTCGCCAATGGGAAGGACATTATAAAGCCACATGGTGGTCAACACTTGTGTTTGGTGTTGTAGTATGGTTGTTTTCCCATTATCTCACTGCCAACATGAACTGGCGTTCCACCTACACACAGTTTTTATCACTTCCGATTCCAGCCTTTTGTGGTTTTCTTATGACCTATAATATCGCACGATGGCTTGACCGTCATCCTGGACGTATTCATCGTTTTCTTGTATATTGCGGTGACCACACCCTGCCTATCTTCGTATTCCATATCATCAGCTACAAGGTTGTAAGTCTATTGAAGATTGCCTACTATGATTTGGATTTCGCACAAATCGGTTGTCACATGGTAATCCACTACAATGCCAAGGAAGATTATTTCTGGATACTTTATGCCATCGCAGGAGTTGGCATCCCATTAGGATGGACCTGGTGTTACCATAAGTTGAAACCCGTATTAGACGGTTACATCAACCGATAACGGGTATATCCATAATCCCTATAATATAACACAATCAAAATAATCCCAAATGCTGTCAGGAGAAACGCTGACAACATTTGGGACGAATATACTTAGCTTATGAATATCTGTTGTTAGGAGAATACAAGGTCGAGCATAAACTGTATCTCCGTAGGGTCAATACCTCTTTCGCCTAACATCTGTCGGTCGAAGTAATCAACATCATAGATTTTCTTATCTATCAATGAAAGATGCTTTCTAAAACTATCGACAGCATCCTTTACCTTTCGTTGCAACCAAAGACAATAACCATGGTTCAGATAATCGTCTGCTTGCATCATCTCCATCTTTATCAGCCGTTGGTAGAAAGTATCAGCCTGTTGCTCCCGATGGTCACAAACCAGAGTCCATGCCAATATGCGCATCACGGCAGCATCATCGGGGTGTTCATAGTTGAGGCGATAGAGTAGTTGAAGACTTTCTTCATATCGTTTCTGATATAACAGACACACAGACTTATTGAGCATATAGCCCATTTTCTCTGGGCATTGTGCTATCAGTCGATCGTAGAGTTGTTCTGCCTTCTCATAGTCGGCATTGCCAAACAACTGTCGGGCATAGCCTGCTTCAGCGCGTTCATTATCGGAATCACACTCATAAGCCTTCTCGTAGTCACCTATCCACAGATAATACTGCAATCCGCGATGACTTTCTGCATAACTGTCGAGCAATATTCTGCTACTTTCCACCATCTTGCGTCGGCGCAACAGTTGCACTACATCATCCTTAAGCGGCTCTATCTTTGTGTCTCTAAATACATCTCGATCCATAAAGAGACATTCACCCATTTCGTGGTCATCGGTTACATGAAATGGGTTGCGATATTCGCTACGATAGGAATAAAGGCGGAAAAAACGATAAAGGTCCATAAGATATGATCGGCGCAATCGTTCAGCAGTGGGCTTAATACCCTGGTTGAGCATATCCAGCGGAACATCTCCCTGGTCCATAGTTTTCAACACTTCGGCAGGCATTGCATGGACAAACTTCTCAAAGCCTAATGCCATCGAGTATTTGTCACTATTGCAAAACTCGCCATTTGCCACTATCTGTCGGAGGAATGGATGCTTATCGCATGCCGCTTTGAAGGATTGCAACTGCGGATGGTCTATAAAAAAAGGTACAAACCAATTGCTCATATCTCGGAAGAAATCGAAACGTTTCATCTGTGAGAAACCACCGAAGAATACATCCGAGCCTTGTTTCTGCATATCCACCATGCGTCCAAACGATTCTTCCATCTTCTGCATTTTATCATCAAACTCTTCCGGATGGATCATCTCTTCGATATCTTCCTCTTCAAGCGCCTCAGGTTTGATGTGTAGCGGTTTATTTTTCAGTATATCTGGAATTATTTCCTGTTGTATTTTTGTTGCGTCGCGCTCCGTACCCATACAATAGACCATCTGCATCTGCAGTTCGGTAAGTTCACGACATATGGTGTCTGACTGCAAGAGTTCTTCTATCATTTGGCGCTGTTCCGGATATACCTTATTCCACTGTTCGTCCATTCCCAGCACCCATCCTACAAGTGCTCTTTGCCGCACAGCCTCGTCGGTGCCATGGCGATAGACACGAATCATGGTTTTGAATTTTACAATATCAAACTGGATGAGCAACGATAGCGTAATTGCCGATACCAATATCTGCTGATCGTTTGTATCAACTGCAGGTGAGAGCAACAGTTCCTCTATATCTTGCCCCACCGAAGCTGGCCATGAATTGGTAGTCAACAAGAAGTTGAAAAGATTATTTATACGATTTTGGTGCTCCGCATAGAGTTGTCGGCTCTTCTGTTCTCTGACATGCGGCTGTTCGAGCGACAGCATGGCGGTATCTGCCACAAAGGATTCCAATTCTTGTCGCATTTGCCCAATAGAGAGTTTTGCTTTTTGGCTTCTCACCTCTGCGTGTATGGCTGCGAGATTTTGTGTATTGCTAATTTTATCATACAATGCGAGATTGGCATAAAGCACAAAGACACGTTGCAACAATTTCTGATAGATTTCCTTATAGACGGGCACATCCATATTGTCCTGCCAATCAGTGCACAGTTGACTATATTCGTCCTTAATGGCATCAAGTTTTTGGGCAGTATGCACCTGTGGCCACGCTGCCAGCAAATTCTCCATTTCTGCAATGGCCATACCTACACTTCCGTATCTAAGTGGTATGGCTACCCTTGCCAAATGGCTGCCCAGCAAAGAAGTTTTGTCGGTCATCGGCATTTTTATCGTTAATGTTTTTTCTTCCACCAATTCTCCGCACGTGCCACATCCTTGTCTCTGACACCAGCAGCATGGCGATATTTCATTTCTGGTAGAGAGTCAACTACCTGCTCGGTTGTCCTGCAGTATTTTACTATCAGCGGTTTATAGTGCTTCACACCATATTTATTGATAGAGTCACATGCTGCATTATAGGCTTTCATAAAGAGTTCAAGCTGACGATGGCGCTCTGGACGACGCATCTCCACTTCTCTGAAAGCAAGTACACCCATCCATGCATCTATCTTCCGCGTGTCAAGCAATACATTGTTTTTGCCAATCCTTGCTGCCGTAGCCTGCGGTTCGGTCATGAAAAAAGCATCGAGTTCATTGTTGCGAAGCATTTGCAAACGCACATCCACATCGTTGATTTGCACTCGGAAGAGCTTTTCCGACTTGATTTTAGTTGAATCAACCACATAGTCGCAAAGCCAGTCAGTAACAGAATAGCGCGTCATTGCCACCATTTTATCATCCAGCTGTTTGAGATGTTTGAGACGTGCATGACGATTGGCTACAAGTTGCCAATAGGCATTAGTAGCCGCCATATATCTCAATGCCGTACCTTGACGAGTCATACGGGTTGCTCTTATCAAATCGGTCATTACACCTTCCACTCTTCCACGCTCAATGGCTGTATCACAATCCATCTGCGCCATAAAGTATTTCAATCTGACACCGCCGTTCAGCGTATCATATAATTGGTGGTGTTGGGCTACAAAGAGAGGCAGACAGTCCATGGTGGGCATAACTGCAATCTTCAGCGCTGCCGAATCTTTGCGCATTGCTTCTACACGCTGTTTGCGTGTCAGTTTCTTCGTTTCCTCATACGATTGTCCACATGCTGCTACAAGCAGCACAAGAACCAAAGCGGGTATAATTGTTCTCATGTTAATCATTTGCATGCAAAAGTACGAATAAATTTTGTAACACCGAAAAAAAATCACTAACTTTGTGCCTATTATGGCAAAGGATAAGATAGCATACGTCTGCTCTAACTGCGGACAAGAATCGGCAAAGTGGATTGGCAAATGCCCATCATGTGGACAGTGGAACACATTCAAGGAAATCCGTGTGACTGACACGCGCCAACAGGCAGCGTCGGCTGCTGCGTCTGTAGGACATCAGTTGCGTAAAAGCAAAACACTGACCCTGCGCGACATCAGTGCAAAGGACGATCCTCGCATCGATCTGCACGATAACGAACTGAACCGTGTACTGGGTGGCGGTCTTGTACCAGGTAGCATTGTATTACTGGGTGGCGAACCGGGTATTGGCAAATCTACCTTATCCTTGCAGACCATGCTCCACCTGACCGATCGCCGTGTGCTCTATGTCAGTGGTGAAGAGAGTGCTCACCAGTTGAAAATGCGTGCTGAACGTATTCCACATGAAGAGAGCGACAATTTCCTGATACTATGCGAGAACTCCTTGGAGGCTATCTTTGAACATATTCGTGATGTACAACCCGAAGTGGTCATCATAGACTCCATACAGACTATTTCCACCGAAGATGTGGAGAGTTCTGCTGGTAGCATATCGCAAGTTCGTGAATGTGCCTCATCGCTACTTCGTTTTGCAAAGACCAGCGGTGTGCCTGTCATTCTTATTGGCCATATCACTAAAGAGGGCACACTTGCTGGACCGAAGATTCTCGAACACATTGTAGATACAGTGGTGCAGTTTGAGGGTGACCAACATTATATGTATCGCATTCTTCGCAGCATAAAAAATCGCTTTGGCAGCACCAGCGAACTGGGTATCTACGAGATGCAACAATCTGGTTTGCGCCAGGTGGCAAACCCTTCCGAACTGTTGCTCACCGAAGACCACGACGGTCTTTCGGGTGTTGCCATTTCATCCGCCATCGAGGGTGTTCGCCCATTTTTGGTTGAAACACAGGCTCTGGTTTCATCGGCTGCATACGGCACGCCACAGCGCTCTGCCACTGGTTTCGACCAGCGTCGTCTGAACATGCTATTGGCTGTTTTAGAGAAACGCGTAGGCTTTAAACTAATGCAAAAAGACGTTTTCCTGAATATCGCCGGTGGTCTTCGCGTCACCGACATGGCTATGGACCTATCAGTCATTGCCGCTGTACTGAGTAGCAATGTCGATACACCAATAGAAGAAGGTTGGTGTATGGCAGGCGAGGTAGGTCTTAGTGGCGAAGTGCGCCCAGTGGCTCGCATCGAACAACGCATTTCCGAGGCTGAAAAGTTGGGATTCCAACATATCATCATCCCCCGCTACAACCTCAGTGGACTGAATCAAAAGAAATTCCACATAGACCTTGTCCCGGTGCGCAAAGTAGAAGAGGCATTAAGAGCCTTGTTTGGATAATACAGAAATTTGAGTTTTAGAAAAATTTCGACCACACGGCCATACAAAAAGCATATTCACCTATATAGCAAACACTTACATTTTTGATCGAGTGGTCGAATATTTTAAAAAATCGAATTATTTGTATCTTCGCCTAATAGAATCACAATAGATTCAACAGTTGAATATCTCTATATCTCTATCGCATGGACATTTCCACATCATATCAGTCATCATAAACGGTAGTATCCTCAATACCAGCCTCTGCTAATGCTTCGCGACGCTCCACACAAGTACCACATTTTCCACAATGGTGCTCAGTACCCTTATAGCAACTCCACGTTTCTGAATAATCTATGCCGAGTTCTTTTCCACGTCGGGCAATATCCGCTTTGGTCATGTTGGTATAAGGCGAACGCAGCCTTACGCCAACAAATGTTCCTGCCTTAGCAGCTGCATCGAAAGCCTCAACAAATTCTGGACGACAATCGGGATAGATAGTATGGTCACCGCCATGATTAGCCATCATGACATAAGCCAACGAGTGACTTTCTGCCACACCAACGGCAATGGAAAGCATGATACCGTTGCGAAACGGCACTACTGTCGATTTCATATTGTCATCATCATAATGACCTTCAGGAATAGCATCGGCACCTTCCAACAAAGAACTCTTGAAATACTTCCCCATAAAGTCGAGGGGAATGATTACATGGGGTATGCCCAAGCGTTTACAATGCAGTTGGGCAAACGGAATCTCCTTGCCGTTGTGGTTACTACCATAGTCAAACGAGATGGCAAGCGCTATGCGTTCGTGCTCATCATATAATAAGGTGACGCTATCCATACCGCCACTCAAAATCAATACTGAATCTTTCATTCCTTTATCTGTTTTACACAATTTGGGTGCAAAAATACAAAAAAAATAGTACCTTTGCGCCGTTTTATTTTTTTTTCACACAATGTACAAACCAAATTACAATCAGTGCAAGGCCATCCGCTTCCGTCATTTTTCACGGAAGGGATACGCTCTCTTTGCCTGTGTTGGACGTGTGGTTACCATCGGAATGCTGAGCGTAGCGACCTTGCAATCTGCAAGTGCTGCTGAAGTTTCAGCAAAAGAATCCGATACTGCAACCACCGACTCTATCCCAACCACCAAAGAGGCTCAGCTCGACGATGTTGAGGTGACTGGCTCACGCGCTCCACTTGCCAACGGGCAAGCTGCGAGAATGGTTACTGTACTGAGTCGCGACGAAATTCAAGCGGCGCCAGTACAAAGTATTAACGACTTATTGAAGTATGCCGTCGGTGTCGATGTGCGTCAACGCGGACCTATTGGTGCGCAGACCGACATTGGTATTCGTGGCGGAACGCAGGAGCAAATTGCTATCCTGCTCAATGGTATTAACATCTGTGACCCACAGACTGGCCACAACGCATTCGATTTTCCTGTAGATATCAGCGAGATTGAGCGCATTGAAGTGCTTGAGGGTCCTGCCGGCCGTGTCTATGGCACGTCATCTCTGGCAGGTGCCATCAACATCGTGACAAAGCGCGAGAAACAATCGTGTGCCGATGTACATGCCGAAGGTGGTTCGTTTGGTTATCTCACCGCCGGTGGTCGTTTGGTGTTACGCCCCGATAATTCGCCACTCACTTCGAGTCTGTCGGCCAGCATGACACGTTCAGATGGCTATAGTCGCTCTAAAGCTGGAAGTCTGAATAGCGACTATCAAGGAGGAAAAGTGTTCTATCAAGGACGGTACGACAGCAATCTATTGAACCTCAACTGGCACGCAGGGTTGAGTTCCAAAGGTTTTGGCAGCAACACATTCTACAGCGCCAAGTTCGATAACCAGTATGAGCGTACCACCAAATTCTTCACTGCACTGCAAGGAGAAACACGTTGTGGCGCTCTCAATTTCCGTCCTTCGGTATATTGGAACCGTAGCCAAGACCGCTTCGAACTGATTCGCGGTTCGGAAGAAGCTGTGCCCTACAACTATCACAGAACCGATGTGTTCGGACTAAGTCTCAACAGCTGGTTTGATTCACCACTTGGTCGTACTGCTTTCGGTGCAGAATTCCGTAATGAAGACATCATCAGTGGTAATCTTGGCGAACCACTCAATACACCCATACACATCCACGGTACAGAGCGTGACTACAAATATGGACTCAATCGTTCAAACCTCAGTTTCCACTTAGAGCATAATATCTTGCTGCGACAATTCACGTTGTCAGCAGGATTCATTGCATTCAAAAACACTTGGAACGAAATGCCGTTCACACTGTATCCCGGTGTCGATGCCAGCGTGCGCTTGGGTGATCACTGGAAAATCTATGCCAGCTACAACTCATCGCTACGTATGCCTTCGTTCACCGAACTCTATTATAGTGTAGGCGGTCACAAGGCAGACAAGTATCTCAAACCCGAAGAACTGCGTGCCTTAGAAGGCGGCGTCAAGTTCTATTCTGCAGCACTTTTGGTTCAAGCCAGCATATATCACCACCACAGCCGTAACCTCATCGACTGGGTGCTTGACCCCACAGCCGAAGAACCAATATGGCAGAGTGTCAACTTCACCAAGGTCAACACCATCGGAACGGAAATTTCTGCTCGACTCGATTTGGAACATCTATTCCGTCTGCCACAGTCCTATCTGTCGGTAGCCTATAGCTACAACGACCAAGACAAGGCCGACGAACATCAGTTGGAGAGCCAGTCAAAACTGGAATATCTGCGCCACAAACTGGTAGGAACACTTCAACTGACTCCTATCGACCATTGGAGTTTCCTTGTCAACTACAGAATGCAGAAACGTACAGGCACATATCTCACGGTAGATGGCGTCACCAAGCCCTACCATACCTACGACCTCGTTGATGCAAGACTGACTTGGAGTCAACCCACTTACAGCATCTATGCCCAAGCCAACAACATCTTTTCGCGTAACTATGTCGATTACGGCAATGTAGAGCAGCCCAGTGCATGGATTGTGGTAGGAGCACGTCTGCACATCAATCTATAAGAAACAACAAACTTCCATATAACATATAGCAAAAAGGCGGAGTTGACTACATTTTGTCAACTCCGCCTTACATTATATCAGTAAATCGTCTAAAAAACTTAAAATTATCTATCGAAACAACCGCAATGTTTAATCTTTTTCGTAACTTTGCGTGCGATTAAATGGAAACATTAAATTCAACTAACAATATTATAAAGCATTATGAAAATCAAAGATTACAACTTTGCCGGTAAAAAGGCTATTGTCCGTGTAGATTTCAATGTACCCCTCAAAGAGGGTAAGATCACAGACGACACTCGTATTCGCGGTGCTGTTCCTACACTGAAGCTCATCCTCGACGAAGGTGGTGCACTCATCATCATGTCACACATGGGCAAACCCAAAGGAAAAGTAAAGCCCGAACTTTCACTGGGTCAGATTAAAGACGCCGTTGCTGCAGCACTCGGTGTACCCGAAGTAAAGTTTGCTCCCGACTGTGCAAAGGCTCAGGAGGCTGCTGCCGCACTGAAGCCCGGCGAAGTGCTCCTGCTCGAAAACCTGCGCTACTATCCTGAAGAGGAAGGCAAACCCGTAGGCATCGACAAGGAGGATCCCGCATACGAAGAGGCTAAGAAAGCTATGAAGGCCAGCCAGAAAGAATTTGCCAAGACTTTGGCATCATACGCTGACTGCTATGTTATGGACGCTTTCGGTACTGCACACCGCAAGCATGCCTCTACCGCTGTTATCGCTGACTATTTCGATGCCGACAACAAGATGCTCGGTCTGCTCATGGAGAAGGAAGTAGCTGCTGTAGATGCCGTTCTCGGCAACATCAAGCGCCCATTCGTAGCCATCATGGGTGGTTCAAAAGTATCTTCAAAAATCGGTATCATCGAGAATCTGCTCGGCAAAGCCGATAAGCTCATCCTCTGTGGTGGTATGACCTATACCTTCGCTAAGGCACATGGTGGCGAGATCGGTCAGTCTATCGTTGAGATGGATAAGCTCGATGTAGCGCTCAACGTAGAGAAACTTGCTGCTGAGAAGGGTGTAGAGTTGGTAATGGCTCCAGATGCTGTTTGCTGCGACAACCTCGACTTTGCTACCATGACCATTAAGCCCAATTCTAAAATTGAGGTATATCCTTCAAATGCTATCCCTGCTGGTATGGAAGGTCTCGATGCAGGTCCAGAGGCACAGAAGAAATTTGCAGAGGCTATAAAGGGTGCTAAGACCATCCTGTGGAATGGTCCTGCTGGTGTATTCGAGTGCGATGAGTTCACCGCTGGTTCAAAAGCTATTGGTGATGCCATTGCTGCCGCTACAGCAGAAGGTGCATTCTCTCTCATTGGTGGAGGTGACTCTGTTGCATGCTGCACCAAGTTCGGTCTCACCGACAAGGTATCTTACATTTCTACTGGTGGTGGTGCATTGCTCGAAGCCATCGAGGGTAAGGTTCTTCCTGGTGTTGCAGCTATTCAGGGCGAGTAATCCGTCGAACAACATCATATCAAAATGGCTGGACTTTGGTTCAGCCATTTTCTTTTGTGTATTCATCAGATTCAATCTATACAATAAGTATTTTTACCATTATCGGATAATAACGAAGTAAATACTTGTTTACGTTATCTAACAAAGAAAAACAGCGGACTTACTCCCATTCAAGAGCAGTATCCGCTGATTAATTGTTCTTATAAAAAACTTATTATGTCCGTTAGAATATTATTCTTCTTCCTTAGTTTCAGCCTCATGCTGTTGGATAAGCTGCTGCTGAATTTCGTTCGGAACAAGCTCATATGACGCAAACTTAGTGGTGAACGAAGCACGACCGCCAGTGATAGAACTGAGAGCTATAGAGTAGTTACTCAGCTCCTTCAAAGGAATCTTAGCAGAAAGCTTCTGATAACCAGCTTCGCTGTCCATACCCATAATAAGTGCACGACGGCCTTGCAGGTCACTCATGACATCACCCATATAGTCAGCTGGTACATATACCTCGAGGTCATAGATAGGCTCAAGAACTTTTGGTCCTGCCTCACGGAACGCAGCCGAGAAAGCATTGCGAGCTGCGAGCATAAATGAGAGTTCGTTAGAATCTACTGGGTGCATCTTTCCGTCATAGACAATAACACGTACATCACGAGCATAAGATCCTGTCAGCGGTCCACGCTCCATACGCTCCATTACTCCTTTGAGAATTGCAGGCATGAAACGAGCATCGATAGCACCACCTACTACAGAGTTGATGAATACGAGCTTACCGCCCCACTCCAAGTCAACAACTTCCTGGTTTTTGACGTTGATACGATATTCCTGACCGCCAAATTTGAATACTGTAGGAGCAGGCATACCGTCGGCATAAGGCTCTACGATCATGTGAACCTCACCAAACTGTCCGGCACCACCCGACTGTTTCTTATGACGATAGTCGGCACGTGCAGCCTTAGTAATAGTTTCACGATACGGAATCTTCGGTTCAATATACTCAATCTTGATCTTCTCGTTGTTTTCCATACGCCATTTCAGTGTACGTAGGTGGAATTCACCCTGTCCACGAACGATAATCTGACGCAATTCCTTTGACTGCTCAACCACCCATGTAGGATCTTCTTGACGCATCTTAGTCAGGGCAGCCATCATCTTTTCGGTTTCTGCCTCGTTAATGGCTTTAACTGCACGTGAATATTTAGGATTTGGATATTTGATAAAATCAAAACGATTGTCGGTATCCTTGTCGTTGAGTGTGTTACCAGTCTTCACGTCCTTCAGTTTGACGGTACAACCAATATCACCAGCGTGCATTTCATCAACAGCAATACGGTTTGCTCCTGCACAAGCATATATCTGAGCAATGCGCTCCTTCGAGCCACGATCAGCATTCTGCAAATCTGCACCAGCCTTAAGTGTTCCGCTCATTACCTTGAAATAAGACACCTCACCAATATGCGGTTCCATACCAGTCTTGAAGAAATAGATAGAAGTAGGACCTGCGGTATCTGGAGAAATTTCCTCACCACGTGTATTGTGCAGTTTAGGCATTTCGCTAACAAAAGGTACTACATTGCCCAAGAATTCCATCAAGCGGCGTACACCCATATCCTTGCCTGCACAAACGCAGAACACAGGGAAGATGCTGCGAGTAACAAGTCCCTTGCGGATACCTTCACGCATTTCATCTTCTGTCAGTGATTCACTCTCGAAGAATTTCTCCATCAGTGTATCATCGTTGGCAGCGGCAGCCTCTACCAAGGCAGCATGCATTTCCTTTGCTTTATCCATCTCCTCTGCAGGGATGTCTTCAATGGTTGGTGCACCACCTTCGGGATTCCATGAGTATTTCTTCATCAGCAGCACGTCAATTACTGCATTGAAGCCAGGACCAGTGGCAATAGGATATTGCACAGGCACACACTTGTCGCCATAAATCTCCTTCATATTGGCCAACAGCGAATCGAAGTCACAATGTTCGCGGTCCAACTGGTTAATGAGGAAGATAACAGGCTTGTTTAATTTGTCTGTATAACGGAAGGCATTCTGTGTGCCAACCTCTGGACCATACTGTCCGTTGATGAGAATCACAGCCTGATCGGTAACGTTGAGGGCGGTAATAGCACCTCCGACGAAGTCGTCAGAACCTGGACAATCGATAATGTTCAGCTTTTTGTTATTCCACTCCACATGAAAGACGGTTGAAAACACCGAGTAACCATACTCCTGTTCAACAGGGAAATAGTCGCTAACGGTATTCTTTTGTTCTACCGTTCCGCGGCGTTTGATAATACCGGCTTCGAAAAGCATACTCTCGGCAAGGGTGGTCTTGCCGCTACCCGCACTGCCGAGCAGTGCAATGTTCTTAATTTCGTTAGTCTGATAAACTTTCATAGGACTATAGTTTTATTAGGTTTTTACGTTTTAAGTTATCGGAGGCTAAAGTTATGAAATTATCTGCGAAAAACAAGCGTTTGCTTTTAAATATTAAACTTTATTAGTACTTTTGCACCCATTATGGCTGGTTTATATCTGCATATTCCGTTTTGTGCGAGCCGTTGTATCTATTGCGGTTTCTATTCTACTGTTGGTCTTGACCTGCAGCAGCGCTATGTTGATGCGCTATGCAAAGAGATGTCACTTCGTCCTACCGAAGAAACCATCACTACCATCTATTTGGGTGGAGGCACACCGAGCCAACTCAGCATCCAACAACTACGTCAGTTGTTCTCATATATAAAAAAGGTGTATCGCCTCCAGTTAGAGGAAGTGACCATCGAATGTAATCCTGATGATGTGACAGTACAATTGGCAGAAGCACTGAAGTCACTTCCTGTCAATCGGGTGAGTATGGGTGTACAGACCTTCGACGACCATAGATTGCAGTTTCTTCACCGTCGCCATAAAGCCAGTCAAGTAAGTACAGCGGTCAAACTACTACGGCAAGGGGGTATTGACAATATCAGTATCGACTTGATATACGGTTTCCCCAAGCAGACTTTACCAGAATGGGACGATGACATCAACCAAGCCATTGCACTCAATGTGGAACACTTATCGGCCTATGCCCTGACCTATGAGGAAGGTACCCCACTCTATCGCATGATGCAACGCGGTGAAGTGGAAGAAATTGATGAGGAACTGTCGAGACAGATGTACGAGCGTCTTATAGACCGTCTGACCGCAACAGGTTTTGAGCACTACGAGATTAGCAATTTCGCAAAACCCACACGTCGGTCGCGCCACAACAGCAGTTACTGGCAAGAAAAGCCATACATTGGATTAGGAGCAGCCGCCCACTCCTTCAATCTTTATGAACGTCTATGGAATGTGGCAGATATCCGACAATACATCGATAGTATAGAGAATGGGTATTTGCCTGTTGAGAGTGAGTCCATCGACGGAGATACACGTTACAACGACCGCATCACCGTGGCCCTTCGCACCTGCGAAGGACTCGATCTTAACATCCTCACACCGCAACATCGTCAATATTGTCTCCAAGAAGCACAACCGTTTTTAAGCGATGGCCTGCTGGAGCTTACCGACCATCACCTGCATCTTACCCGTCGCGGACTGTTCGTAAGCGACTTAGTGATGAGTTCTTTGATGTTTGTCTGACGACAAAACAAGCCTTTGTCCGTCTTAAATATAAAATAGATATTAAGACTGACAAAAAACAAGTATATGAAGAAAACGCTTTGTGCATTCCTCTTGACAGGATGCACCATGGCCATACAGGCACAAGGACTGACCGACACACGCAACAGCCTGCAAACCCATGCCCATAATTTGCCTATTGGTGCTACCCGATGGACAGGAGGTTTTTGGGGAGACCGTTTCAATGTTTTTGCATCAACCGGTATTTGGAACATGTGGAACACTTGGAACAACCCCGATCTTTCTCACGGCTTTCGAAATTTTGAAGTGGCAGCAGGAACCGTCAAAGGAGTACACCATGGACCGCCATTCCACGATGGCGACATGTATAAATGGCTGGAAGCTTGCGCTGCTGTCTATGCTGTGACCAAGGATAAAAAGCTCGACGAACTGATGGATCAGTTTATCCAACAGGTAGCTTTGGCACAGCGCAACGATGGCTACATCCACACACCAGTAGTTATCTCAGAACGTAATGCCGGCATCGACTCACATGCTGGCGACCATACCAATATCGGCATTGAAATAGGCAACGACCATAAAAAGGCCTTTGCCTCAAGGCTGAATTTCGAAACCTACAACCTGGGACATCTGATGACAGCAGGTATCATACACTGGAGAGCAACGGGAAAGAAGACACTTTTCAACTGCGCACAGAAAGCAGCCGACTTCCTTTACGACTTTCTTACCAACGATGCCGCCGAACTATCGCGCAACGCCATCTGTCCGTCACACTATATGGGTGCCGCCGAAATGTATCGTGCCACTGGCAATCCAAAGTATCTGCATCTCGCCAAAGGGCTTATTGCCATACGCGATTCGGTAAAAAACGGAGAAGACCACAACCAAGATCGCATACCTTTCCGTCAACAATATGAAGCCATGGGACATGCCGTACGTGCCAATTATCTCTATGCAGGTGTGGCAGACCTCTATGCCGAGACCGGAGAGGCACAGTTGATGAAGAACCTGACAGCGATCTGGGATGACATTATCCAGCATAAAATCTATATCATGGGAGGATGCGGAGCGCTCTACGATGGAGTATCGCCCGATGGCACAACCTACGATCAGCCCAGCATCCAACAGATACACCAGGCTTATGGTCGTCAGTTTCAGCTGCCCAATGAGGCTGCCCACAACGAAATATGTGCCCAGATTGGACAACTGCTTTTCTCTTGGCGTATGTTTGAAAACACTGCCGACGCCAAATATATAGATAATGTGGAGAACGAACTCTACAATGGTATTCTCAGTGGCATATCGCTCGACGGCAAGCGTTTCTTCTATACCGAGGCACTGCGTCGCACCGCCTCATTCCCCTACACCATGCGCTGGCCCAAAGAGCGACAGGAATACATATCGTGTTTCTGTTGTCCGCCCAACACCCTGCGCACACTATGCGAAGCTCAGGAATATGCTTATGCTGTAAAAGGCGATACACTTTATGTCAATCTCTTTGGCGAAAATCGTCTGAAAACCGACCGTATCGACATCGAACAGCATACAGCTTATCCCTACGACGGACAGATAGACCTCCATATCCATCAGGCTAAAGGCATCCACACATTGATGGTACGCATGCCGTCATGGGCAAAGTCTGCCACGATAAACGGTCAACAGGCTACAGCCAACAGCTACACGGCAGTAGCTATAGACCAAAAGAAATCACAGACTGTCAGCATCAATATTCCATTGCGCCCACGCTTGATGGAAAGCAATCCGTTGGTTGAAGAAAATAAAAACCAAGTAGCCATCATGTATGGTCCGTTGGTATATTGTTTGGAAAGCAACGATATTGAGGGTGGACATCACATCAACGACATCATCATTCCCGCTGACATCCTACTGACTCCCGTCAAGATGACCATCGACGGTCATGAAGTGACAGCCTTGGAAGGAGAGGCTTTGTTGCGCCAAGGCGAAGCATGGAACAACAAAACCCTTTACCGAGAAATCACACAACCAGCCACAAAGACTGCCAAGATCCGTCTGATTCCATATTATGCATGGGACAACAGAGGCAAAACCGATATGAGTATCTGGTTGCCGCTGGACCGTACAGCACCTGTCAACCGCCAACAAACAGCCCATATCGCAGTAGGCCAAAACGAGTCGTTGACAGATGCCATCAGACAAGCCAGAGAGATGCATCGGTTGGGACAAGCCTCCAATGTCACATTGCAGTTGGCTGATAGTGCCACCTATTATATTGACCAACCCATCACCCTGCGACCAGAAGACAGCCATCTGACCATCACTGGAAAAGGAGCTACCATCAGTGGAGGTCTCAACCTGTCCGTATGGAAACGGGAAGGGAAACTACTTGTGGCAGATGTTCCCGAAGTGAACGGTCGCCCCATCGATTTCCGACAGTTGTGGACCAACGGCAAGAAAGCTGTTCGTGCATGCGATGTGGCAGACTTTGAGCAGATGAACCGCATCATGACCTACGACAAGAAACGTCAAGAGTTGTGGATTCCGCGACAGGCAGCACAACGCATAGCCAAGGCGTCACATGCAGAAATGGTGCTTCATGAAATGTGGTGCACCTCAAATCTCCGCATCAAATCCATACGCTATGAGGGCGATTCAGCAGCAATCACCTTTCACCAACCCGAAGCACGCTTGCAGTTTGAGCACCCCTGGCCTTCGCCCATGACACCCGACACCAAACATCCATCACCTTTCTATCTGACCAATGCCAAAGAACTCATTGACCAGCCCGGTGAATGGTATCACGACATACAGACCCACAAACTCTACTACATGCCCCGACAGGGCGAGACAGCCTCGTCATTGAAAGCCACCATTCCCCTTTTAGAAACATTGTTTCGCGTGGTTGGCACTGCCGAACATCCAGTGGAAAACATCACAATCCAGGGTATCAACTTCTCACATACCACATGGTTGCGTCCGTCAACACAAGGTCATGTGCCCTTGCAGGCAGGAATGTATCTGACTGAAGCCTACAAACTGCGACCGCAGATTGACCGTCCCAACAACCACAAGCTCGACAACCAAGGATGGTTGGGACGTGCAGCCGCTGCTGTAGAAATCTATCACGGCGATGATATTAGTTTTAGCGACTGCCGCTTTGAGCATCTGGGAGGTTCTGGTCTCGACTATCAAATCGGCTGTCAGGGCGGTCGTGTCAGTCAATGTGTATTTACCGATATTGCCATGAACGGTTTGGTCTGCGGTTCGTTCTCACCTGAAGGACTGGAGACCCACCGGCCCTACAAGCCAATGGACCAACGAGAAGTATGTAGCATGCAAACGGTAGCGCAGTCCGAATTCTATGATGTGACCAATGAAGACTGGGGCTGTGTGGCTATTGCCGCCGGATATGTCAACGGAATGAATATCGAACACAACACCATCCACGACATCTCATACACCGGTATCTCGCTGGGATGGGGATGGAATCGCAACCGCACCTGCATGGGCAACAACCGAGTGAAAGGCAATCTCATCTATAATTATGCCCAACACATGTACGACTGTGCTGGCATCTATACCCTGGGCAACCAACCAGGCACTATCATTGAAGAGAATGTAGTGCGCGACATTGCACGCCCTTCCTACGTACACGACCCTGCCCACTGGTTCTATCTCTATACCGATGAAGGATCAAGCCATATCACCCTGCGCAACAACTGGACACCAGAAGAGAAATATCTGAAGAATGCCTGTGGACCGGGCAACACATGGGAGAACAATGGTCCATCAGTAAGCGAATCCATCAAACAGTCTGCAGGACGTGCCAAAAACTAATAGTAAATCCAATAACAAACACTTATAACACTTCGAAACAATGAACAAGAAAAACAGTTTAAAGAGTACTATCGCTGTATCACTGACCAACTATCTCGATGCGGGAGCCATTGTGGCTGGAGCCGCAGGACTGACACTCTGGAAAGACTATTTGCAACTGACCGAAGGTCATCTCGGATGGCTCAATGCCATCAGTGCCAACTGTCTGGGAGCAGCCATTGGTGCCATTATCGGCGGTGTACTTGCCGATAAATATGGCAGAAAAGTGATATACACCTACAATATGCTGGTATATATGACCGGTGTGTTGCTCATTCTCCTGTCCACCAATTTTCCCATGCTGCTGACAGGATTTCTCATCACGGGTGTCAGCGTAGGTGTGGGAGTGCCAGCCTCATGGACCTATATCTCAGAGAGTAGCGAGATAGGCAACAGAGGTCGCAACATCGGCATTTCACAGATGGCATGGGGTGTCGGTCCTACTTTTATCCTGCTGTTTGGAACCCTTTTGGCGCCACCCACAGCAGGTGCAGGAACAGAAGGAATCTGCTTTTATATGGTAGAAGAACTGGCTGCCATGTTTGGTGTAACGGGTAGCGGAGCCGAGCTCAACGTGTATAGCTCACGTATCGTATTCGCCTCCTTGTTTCTCGTTGCACTGGTAGCATGGCTTTTACAGCGCCAACTCGACGAGTCGGCAGAATGGAAAGCCGCACAGGAACGCGAACAAGAGAAACCAGCAGTGGGTTCGGCATTCTCATTTGCCAGTTTGTTGACCAACCGTGTCAACATAGTGACCATCGCATTCCTTGCTGGCATGTATCTCACTTGGAATCTTGTGGCATCGGTGATGGGATTCTTCCAACCCCATATTTTCGAGACAGCCGGTGGCTTGTCTAATGCCGATGCCAACCTATTGACCGTTGGCCAATGGACGTTGATTATCATCACCACTTTCATCTTCTCCATGCTTGTAGATCGTGTCAATCAGCGCTGGCTGTTCTTCATGGGCGGCATATTTGCTATTGCTGCATGGGGAATGGTTATTACCGTAGGGGTGACAAGCATCTGGGGATTGATTATCTATACCGTATTGTGGGGCATACAGGCTGGTTTCTCTGCACAGGCTTTCTATGCGTTGTGGGCATCAGAATTGTTCCCTGCCAAATACCGTGCCGCAGCACAAGGAGTGATGTTCTTCATCGTTCGTAGCCTGTCGGCAGTATGGGGCCTGTGCTTCGTATATATATATGGTGAACATGGCGAAGGCTTTACCGTAGCTGCCTACTGCATGGTTGCCCTACTTGTTATCTCACTGCTCATAGGTACTATCGGTGCACCTGAGACAAGAGGAAAATCACTTGAACAAATCACACACGAACGCTATGGCGATGACATCTAACCCTATGCCGCACGCTACATGGATATGGTATCCTGGTGATTTTGAAGTGTGGCTCGGCAATCAATTCAATAACCGGCGAACAGAACGGGGTGCTATGTTTCCTCCGTTCTGGAAGCAGGATTCCCATTGGCCCACGGTAGAGTTTTCCACTACTGTAGAGTTGGCAGAGGCAGAAACCATCCACATCAAGGCCGAAGGGCTGTTCAACTTCATGCTCGATGGCAAATTGCAGTTTGGCATGCCTGATGAATTTCTGATTCCGGTAGGAGCCCACCGACTGAATTTCAAGGTGTGGAATCAATCTACCCCACCCGCACTCTTCATCAAAGGTATGACCATACACAGCAATTCATCATGGTTGGCTACCTATGAAGATAAGATATGGATTGATGAAAACGGAGTAGCTCACGGTTCTGGAATCTATGTTCCGGCTGCGCAATGGAACTTTGACCGCATGGACACTCCACCGTCTGCCTACCGTCTGCCTACACTACGACAAGAACCTGTAGCACAAGAAAGTATTGGCGAAGGCATGCTCTACGACTTCGGACGGGAAACTTTCGGCTACGTCCGTCTGTCTGGACTGGTCGGTGTGGCACATCTATACTATGGTGAGAGTCGTGAGGAAGCACTCGACAAAGACCACTGCGAAACGCTCGACATTGTATCGCCCCATCAAGAACTGGGTAGCAAGGCTTTCCGCTATGTCTATGTGAAAACAGCAGACAATAGTCATTACGACAGTTTATCGATGGACTATGAATATGCGCCGTATGACGAAAGCCACAGCGGTACATTCGCTTGTTCCGACAAACTGCTCAACAAGATATGGGAAGTGGGCGCTTACACGATGGATCTCACCACACGAGAATTTTTCTTGGATGGTATCAAACGCGACCGATGGACATGGTCGGGCGATGCCATACAGTCTTATCTGATGAACTATTATCTGCGTTTCGACACTGAATGTGTGAAGCGCACCATCCGTCAGTTACGGGGCAAAGACCCTGTCACTGCACACATCAATACCATTATGGACTACACCTTCTATTGGTTTAAGTCCATTCTCGACTATTACCAATATACGGGCGACCTCACTTTCATCAGCGAGATGTATCCGAAGATGTGCACACTCATGGACTATGTTTTAGAGCGTACCAATAGCGATGGACTGGTGGAAGGCAAGGCTGACGACTGGATTTTTGTAGATTGGGTGGATTTCCCCATGCACAAACGAGGGGTATTGGCTTTCGAACAGATATTGTTCTACAAGGCTCTGATGACCATGCACACCTGTGCTACCCTACTCCATCAGACAGACCCCTATCAGCAACTGGCTGAAAATGTAATCGACAAGACCCGAAAACTCTTATGGAACGATGATTGCCAGGCTTGGGAACATGCCATTGAAGAAGGCGAGATAAACCATCAGATTACGAAGTTTCCCAATATGTTTGCCATTCTCTACGATATTGTAGATGATGCTACGAAGCGCAATATCGTGGACAGCGTGATGGAAAACAATAAAATAGATCCTATCACCACACCCTATATGCGCTTTTACGAACTGGAGGCACTGTGCATGATGGGCAGGCAAACACAGGTTTTACAAGAGATACGCAACTACTGGGGTGGTATGCTTCGAGAAGGTGCCACTTCGTTTTGGGAAAAATACATTCCTTCTGAACAAGGCACAGAACATCTGGCGATGTATGGTCGCCCTTACGGTAAGAGTCTGTGTCATGCTTGGGGAGCGTCGCCGGTCTATCTGTTAGGGCGTTATTTTCTCGGCATACAACCCACCCAACCGGGTTATGCAACATGGGAAGCACGCCCCTACTTGGCTGATTTGGAATGGATGGAGGGTCGCGTGCCCACGCCAAATGGCATTATTCATATCCGGATGGAACGCCATTATGTCTGCATCAGAAGTGATGAAGGACGCGGGCGACTATACCTTGGCAACCGATGCTTCGACATCGAACCCAATACGGATTACCACATTCCCATCACATCTGTTTGATAACAGCAAAGCAATCCCACCCATCGGCCATCATACCGAAAGGTGGGATTGACTTATACTTATAGACTACCAAAAAAATAAGTTTTCACATAATCTTCGTGTGTTTAAATGATATGAGTTAATTATGACTGCAAAATTAGCAAAAAACGATAGCGAAAGCAAATCTATACATACCCCATAACTACCCTATCAATATTGTTTGGGGCAGCAAATCAATTTATTTTGCTGAGCAAATCAATTTGTTTTCCTCAGCAAATCAATTTGTTTTCCTCAGCAAATCAATTTGATTTGCTCACCCACACACCATCTAAAGCGCACCAACAGCCTTTGTCTCTGCTTGTTACACATGTTCTGCAACCTATTGGCAAATATCACTTATACTTGTGTCAGACGTTGGATCATACTTTTGTCAAATGTTGGGCAATACCCGTGGCTAACATTGGGCAATACCCTTGTCAAACGTTATCAAAAGAAAATTGCTCAGTTTATTTCTGAGCAATATTCTTAATTCTTGATGGCTATATATGAGCATCGCGCATACGCTTACCATTTGGTAGTCGAGTGATCGAATATCTTTTTAAAAATCGAATTTTATGGGTCTCCGCCTGCGCGTTACTGATTTGATTTCAAACAGTCGCTTCAAGACTATTGGTCGGGATTTTCCACATAGCCCTGATATTCGGGAGTCAATGACGACATCACCGAATCATAGGCCTGGTGCATCGTGGCTTGAATATTCTGACAACCCTGTCCAATAGGATAAATGGGCTGATGGATAGTGAGTTTGAGCGGATGCCATGTAGCAAAATGACAATCTTTCATGCGAGGCATGACATTGAAAGAACCATTGATAGTCAGCGGAACTACTGGCAACTGGAGTTCATCAGCCAATGCAAATGCACCTTTCTTAAACTTACCCATGTGTCCGGTGAAGCTACGCGCACCTTCAGGGAATACCACAACACTACAATTGCCATGCTGCAAGGTTTCGCGTGCTTTGTCGTAGGTGGCTTTCACATGACTCGGACCGCGCTTATCTACAAAGATTTGGTGAGACTTTCTGCAGGCATAGCCCACAAAAGGAATGCGGCCCAACTGATATTTCATCATCCATTTGAAATTACGACCAAGGAAGCCATAGATGAGGAAAATGTCGAAAGCACCCTGATGGTTGGCAACAAAAACATACGACTGGTTGGGTTCCAAGTGCTCACGTCCCTCTATAGTGACGGGCAACAGGAATATGCGGGCAATGACCTTTGCCCACCAACGACCGGGGTAATAGCCCCAATAGTGACCATTGCCTAATGTGCAACCTACACCAACAAGAAATGCTGTCCATATAGTCATCAGCACAGTAACGGGAAGTGCAACCAGGATTTGGTATATACGATAAAGGTATTTCATCATTTATAGTGTTTTCTTTAATGTGATTACTACTATTTCTCCTGATATGCCAAGGCGGAAAGGAATGAGTCCGCCAAGTCCTGTGGATACAAACAAGTGGCGACGGCCTTCATGGTAAAGACCTCCCCACTCATCGTATGTGAAGGATACAGGTGACCACCCGAACAATCGAAGTTGACCGCCATGGGTGTGTCCGCTAAGGGTCAGTTGTGCCCATGATTCGGGCAGTATGCGCGCGCGCCAAGCCGACGGGTCGTGCTCGAGCATAACAACAAATGCACTGCGCTGCAGTCCGGCGAGTGTCTTGCCTACATCGCCACGATGGGGCATGCGCTTGGCTACACCCCAATTTTCCATTCCTGCAACGATAAGCGAATCGCTGCCACGACGTATCGTGCGGTGTTCGTTCAGCAACAGTTGCCATCCGGCACGGCGCTCGTATTCGCAGGTCAACCGGCAGTTGGCGGCTTTTGTTGCCGAATCTGCCTTTTGATAAACAGCATAGTCGTGATTGCCCAAAACCGAATAGACACCATCGGGAGCCTTCAGTCGCGAGAGCTGGGCAAGATGTTCGGGGAGTTCGTGTGGTTCGATATTTTGCAAATCACCCGTAAACACGATCATGTCGGCTCGTTGATTCATGATACTGTCCACCGCTCGTTGAAGCATGGCTTTGCGCCAACCCGTCATCGTTCCGACATGGGCATCGGAAAACTGCACGATGCGATAGCCGTCAAAGGCCTGGGGAAGGTCGGAACAGACTATCGTCACAGGACGTACTGTCAATTGTTGCGAACCAAATGTCCAGCCATAAGCAGTCAAGAGGATGATCACTGCCGCACCAGCGACGCCTATCTTGCATCGCCAGCGTCGTGGCAACAGCCAGCGACAGACGCCATAACACAGCAAAGGTGCAATGACGAAACCTATCAGCAGGAATATCCCATTAACGTATTGAACCATCATAGATTAGAACTCAAGAATTTTCTTACTACCTCGACAGGAAGTCCACGTCTTTTGGCATAGTCAGCCAACTGGTCATGACCTATACGGCCTATAGAGAAATAATGTGCTTGGGGCAGGGAAATCATCAGTCCGCTTACACTGGCATGGGGTTTCATCGCCCCACTCTCGGTCAGTCGGATGCCTATCTGCTTGAGGTCTATCATTTCGTCCAACACGAAATTGACACTCGTGTCGGGCAATGACGGATAGCCGATAGCCGGACGAATACCTACAAAACGCTCGGCATGAAGTTCGTCTATCGACAATTGTTCGTCGGGAGCATAGCCCCAATAGGTGCGTCTTACCGACTCGTGCATCTTCTCGGCAGCAGCCTCAGCCAATCGGTCAGCCAACAACTGCACCATCATTTTCATATAAGGATCGGTATCGAAATCACGCTCTAAACCATGGTCAACACTGGTGGCAAAGACACCAATACGGTCTTTCACCCCAGACGAAGACGGACGGATAAAATCGGAAAGACACAGGCAATCGCCCGACTGCTGTCGCAATAATGGGATACGATGACCTCCTGCCATGATGTCATCGCCATCGGCATTGGCTTCCAACAGTTCAAAGAGCGCATAGACCTGATACTTTCCGTTGAGTTCTGCCAACACGGCTTCGGCATCCTTGCGTTGCCGCTGTTGAGCCTCAGCATCGCGCAACTGCCATGCATAATAGAAATAAATCCAATTGATGTATGGCACCAACTCACTTATCTCGTAGGTCAGCTTCATCGGAATGCAATCTCTTCTCCTATATAATCTGTATCAACCTTACCGTTGGCATACACCGTATGACCATTGCACAGGGTGCGTTCCACCTGCCAGAGATAGGTATGTCCTTCCATGGGACTCCATCCACACTTGCTCTGTATGCAGTCGCGAGTCACCGTCCAGGCATGATCGGGACGTACCAATACCATATCGGCATGATAGCCCGGACGCAGGAATCCACGTTGACGAACGCTGAAAAGGCGCGCAGGCTGATGACACATCAACTCCACCAGCCGGTCGATGGTGAGTATGCCTTGATTGACAAGTTCGAGCATGGTGACCAATGAGAACTGTATCATCGGCATTCCACTGGCAGCCTGTTTGCATCCGCCTTCTTTCTGACTCAACAGATGGGGCGCATGGTCTGTACCTATAACACTGATGCGGCCATTGGTCAATGCCTGTTGTAAGGCATGGCGATCGCCAACGGTTTTGATGGCTGGGTTGCACTTAATACGGGTACCAAGGGCATTGTAGTCGCGGTCACAGAAGTAAAGATGTGCCACAGTAGCCTCTGCGGTGATATGTGGATAAGCCACAGGATCGATAAGAGTCAGTTCCTTGGCTGTAGAAAGGTGTGCCACATGGAAATGAGTATCATACTTGCGAGCCAGTTCTACAGCGAGACGGGTACTCTCGTAGCACGCTTCTTCACTGCGTATCTCTGGATGATGCGTCACTTTGGGGTCAGGCCCATAAAGGCGCTGAGCCTCTGCCATGTTACGGCCAATGATTTGCGTATCTTCACAATGTGCCATCAAGGGCAACGGTGACTCTGCAAAAATGCGCTCCAAGGCCGCTCGCTTATCTACCAACATATTACCGGTAGAAGAACCCATGAAGAGTTTGATACCCGGTATGCGGTGGATATCGAGCGAACTGAAAGTATCTACATTGTCGTTGGTAGCACCATAGAAGAAGCTGTAATTGACATGGCTTTCTTTACTGGCGCGTGCAAACTTATCGGCAAGAGCCTCTGGTGTGGTGGTCTGCGGAACAGTGTTAGGCATGTCGAAAAACGAAGTAACACCTCCGGCTGCAGCGGCACGGCTCTCGCTGTCGATATCTGCCTTGTCGGTCAGTCCGGGTTCACGAAAATGCACATGGTCGTCAATGACACCTGGTAATACGTAGCATCCCGAAGCATCGATACACTCGTCATACGATGCTTCGGGATGATGGTCTGTCACTTCAAGGATGCGCCCGTCGCTGATGATGATATCAGCATCAAATACGCGTCCTTCATTAACAATGGTTCCTCCTGATATGATTGTTTTCATACTGTTACTTTTGTGGCACAGTAGTCAGCCGTGCTGACGGTTGCTGCGATGCAGGAGGGGCTGGAGGAGTTGGCGCTTCTTCCAGTCCATTCATGCGCTGCTCGTTTTCCTGTGCGGTCTTATAGTAGTTCTTGACATAAGGATCTTCCTTGAAAACCTTTGTGGCTTTCGACATCAAGTCTTCAATCTGCGGGGTAAGGATAGGATAACGATACTGGCTGGTAATCATCATAAACACACCAGGACCCAGCACATTATCAAAGTTAGCCTCTATGAATTTGGTGACAAGACGGTCTTCGTCGCTGGCTATCTTGGCGGCTTCTACCGATAGTTGCTCATTGATCGCTGCCTCGTCTATACCGTCAAGCAACATCTGACTCTGCTTGTGCGAGAGCTCGTTCATCTGGTTTGACAAGCGGTTGTGTTCTTCTATAAACACATAAAGTGAATCGTTGAGCGGAGTGCCACTTACGATCTGGCGACCAGCCTCAATCTTCACTACGATGTCGCCCTTCTCCAGTACGATGGGCATCACACTCTCATCGTCCATATACAGACTGGCCATGCGAACACTGTCAAGTGTACCCGAGAAGTGAAATTCACCATGTACCACCTCACACGAGTCGAGATTTTTCAGTTGATTGTTCTTGATAGCTTTCAGATAAAGTTTACTGCCATCAAGGGCGGTAATCGACGATGAACCTTCCACATTATACGATCCGACACACGAAGTAAGTGCGGCCGCAAGAGCAAGAGTATATAGAATTTTCTTCATAGACAATTTCGTTTGTTGCTACAAAAGTACTACGATGGTATGAAAACACGGAATATTTTTGCGCAATTTAATATATTTGTGCAAATATTTAGAGTTTTTTTGCCTCTTTTTCCAGTTCGTGAGCTATTCTATGGGTTGTATAGAGTTGTAGTATGGCACCCAAAAGCACCAAAACAATCCAGTTGTTGTGCACATATTGCAAATAGACCAGGAAGTCGAGACCGAGGAAATTGGAATTATTCGCCAACATCATCAAGCCTGCCAACAAAAACAGCACATCGCTGATGAGCATGATGCGGCGAAGGCGGCGCACAGTGATATTGGTTCCGTCATAACGCTGCTGCATCTGCATCGCAGCATACAAAAGTGCACCGGGGGCAAAGGCATAAGCCGCCCACGGCTGCAAAAAAAGGCTGGCGCCAGCGCCAACCACCATCAGCATACCGCCTGCCAAAAGGAGGTAGCTCTCTATCTTATTCAGTTGTCTCATTATTACTATTAAATGGTGATTGCGTCCGCGGATCGTCACTCAACACAAAGATATCCTCATCGTCAGCCTTCATAAAATAGCGTTCACGGGCTATCTTTCTCATTGCATTAGGGTCACTGTCCAACAGGCGTATCTGCATCTGGTCATTATTATATCGGTCAGTATATTCTTTGATTTCGTCTTTCAGTTCAACGATACGGCGTTTATTGCGGTGAACATTCCACAAACTATTCTCGCCGACGACACCCAGCAATAGTATTGCGACTATCGTTACGATGCCGTATTTCAACCACTTACGGTGGTACAAACTGATCATTATCTCTTTCAGATGCTTCATCGGGAGGCAAAGTTACGAAAAAAAGTTGTAACTGATTACAGATTTTAGAAGATTAACGTATTTCCTCCTAAAATATACCACAAAACTATTCCGCTGCGCTGCTCGATATAAGTGTTGGCGTCCCCCTGTGGAGATTATGGAAAAGGAGTAGAGGGAAATGGAAAGGCATAGGCATGGCTTACACCATTTGTCACATGTCACATGTCAGATGTCAGATATGCTAAGTTATATTTGGCAGATTCATATATTTTCGCTATCTTTACCCCAAATGATAGAATATATGAAGAAACTACTATGTATTATTGCGGTGGCATTGGATGTCCTGATCCGCTTGGCTGGTATAGAGACAAACCTGAAGACAAACGCTTTTATGCGACTTGTTGTATTGAGTCCGAACCTCTTTACGTCAAAGTCTTTGGATAATGGTCTTGTAGAAGTTACGTCAATGACCTCTTGACATGTTGGGGGTGATGCCATGGACCAGTCCCCGTGACACATGTTAAAGAAAGGTGATGTAAAAGACCTTGACTATTTTTCAAATACATGACGTTATGGTCATTTTGCATCATAGTAAGTTTTGATTGATTAGAGACTCACGTCGTGAGACGGAAATCTCTTCATCAATCAATTTTTTTTAGTGTCTAGTCTTTGCAGGCTTCCCCTCACACATCACCGACTTATTGTATCCGGACGTATTTTACAGGGCGAACCATGATGCCGGTGGGGCGACCAACGTAATTTACGACCTTTGCTGTTGTTCCACTAATATATATGGCATAGATGAGGCGTTTCCTGTTTGTCGTACCACTCACAATGCTACTACTTGTTCCTATGGTGCTACTCTGTAGGTATGTATCTGCAGTCCATTGCTCTATATTTGGATTGTCATCAATATATCCAGTTCCAGGAATTAGAATGCTTTTTCCATTACTTTTGCTTGTCAAACGGAACCATGTATGCCCATCTATTGATTCATTCGTGACGGTGATATTTTGGCAAAGTAACTCAAAATCCTTAGCAGTAGGAATACACCAACCGGCAGGCCAGTTAACCCGAACGATATCATCTTCCGCCTTTAAGTCTCTTGTATCTTTGTCAGTAGAAGATGTGTTATCGTAGTCGTATTTCTTAGTCAATGAACCATCAGCATAACCCTTGGTGCTGAACCTATCTGGTTCCTCAAGATATCCCCATGGAAGGCGCATACCGAGATTCTTTGTACACAATGAAATATAATAATCCTCGTTAATAGGCACACCATTGTATGTCTTCAAGTCAACCTTCGACTCCACTCCATAGTTGAAAGGGCTCCACAGAAGTTTATAGGTCACTTCCTTGCCATTCTCCGTAACTGTCTTTGTTATGCCAAGGTCAACGGCAAGGGCGTCGATATGGCTTAAAATGATATCCTTCTTAGCGGCATAGGGATAAATGTAGAGTTCCTTCAGCACCGGACGGATGCAGCAGCCATACGGGCGGTAGATGCTGTTAGTTGCCGTAGGCGAATAGAGTGAGGTGTAATTTCCTGCATAAGACGTCCTGCTGGCCGACATATAATACAAATACGCGGGGTTTACGATACTTGAGCCATTCATGAATCCATTGGTCAAGAATGTTATCTCCTTGCCGTTTATCTTGCTGCGGAGTGTTATTTTGTTGATATCTCTGTCTATCTCATCGCTGTGTATAGTCTCTCGACTCACCTCCTTGGTATTGGCAATCAGCTCGTTGATGTCTGCCGCGCTGGGCATCGACCAATGACCTCCCCACAACTGCTTGGCTGCGTCATATACCGTCTCGGTAATGTCCGAAGGCATGATTTTCCATGAGCCATCTATATACGTGCTTAAGGTGTAGGAGTCCTTCTCGAAGAGCTCTCCCCATGCCAATCGCTTGCCGAGCTTGTTGATAGCTGCGGCAATCTCGGATTTGTCCATATAGGTGTCTGCCATACAGTCACTGCTCTCCACACCAAGGTTGATAGGACTCCATTTCACTCCCGACGGAAGACCGAGATCTATGGCACAACGCTCATCCATACGATAGGTATAGACGATGGCATGACAACCGTTTTTCACCTTAATATCTGGGCAGTTGTAGGAAAACTCCTTGATGCCGGTATATTTGTCGCCAATGGTGTATTTGCCGTTTATTGACAATGTCTGAAGAGATGGAGAGTTGAGGATATAGCGATAGTGCTCCACCTTGTTGTCATCCACGGTCTTTGTATAATTATATGCCGATGTCCATTCGCCTTGATGACCCTGTGTAAACGAGTGATAGATGTCTATCTTGGCATATTTGTGCTTGAATACCAAGGTTGTCACGGCATTTGTCTGCGGGTCGGTGGGCTCGGTGTACATCCAGTCGGTGGCTGCCTGCGCGCTTTGGTCATCGGCGGGAGCAGTCAGGGGGGTTTGTATGTCAGCTGTGCTTGAGCAGTTGTCGAAGTCTGCGGAATAAGGATAATAAGCCACGTATTTATATCCCAATTTATGCACCACCTCCTTGATGTCCGACTCGAGGTTCCATGCCTTGCCGTCGGGAGTGGTGAGCTTGAGGTTCTTAGCATTCTTGCCGTCTATCTGTGTCACAAATGTCCCGCTACCGTCGATGATGAAGAGACCGAAGGAGTCGCCCTTCTTGAAGTCGCGGGTTATCTCATTGTCCGTTACGTCTATCACCTCTCCCCTTGTCTGCGGTTGGTCGATGACAGTCACCTCAAACCTCATGGCATGACCTTCTGCCGATGACTCCGACGATGTGTATATGTCGTCACTGCAAGCCGTGAGGATAATACCTATTATAATATATATCAGTTTCTTCATCGTTACTCTACTGTTATGCGTATGGAGCCACGCGTCTCCGTATTGGTGTTCCAGTTCTTTCCTCCATATACAGGTCGGATCAGCATGCCCGTATATCGGTGACCGTTTTGGGTCAATCCCATCAGGGTGACAGTATTGCCATTTTTGTCTTTATACGTCGAGGACTTGATTCGTGGAGTGGTAGGTACCATATACCCATTCTTATCGGTCTCCCTGTTAGCCTCCATTTCCATATAGCTTGCACAGGATATATCGCTGTGGGAGGCTGAGGAGGCGAAGTAATACATGCCGCCGTAGTCCTCGCTCCAGGATGTCGTGGTGTGGTAGTTGCCAATGGCGTTTCTTGAACGGCATGACAGCTCGTCGATGCTCCAGTCCGACCATGTGCCGCCGGGGATATAAAGTTCCTCACCGTTTATCTTGCTTTTAAACTTATAAATGACCACAAGATAGCGGAAGGGTCTTATAGAGTCAGTGCCATAAAACTCAGAGTTATCCTGATGAAGGTTTTTATATGTTCCATCGTCGTTCTTCTCTGCTATCCATGGCGCATATCTCACGTTGTCCTCGTAATACCAGTCATATACTGATATATCGCTGTTGCGCATCAGTTCGTCAATCTCATTTTCGTTGGGTATTCGCCATTCGCCCTTCCACAGTTTGTTTCTCACCACGTCATATTCCGAACCGGCGATATTGCCGTCGATAGGTGAATAGGAATAGGTCCTGTCGATATATGTTCCCGGGTAATAGCCTTTTTCCGACCCGGATATAAACGAGGTGACTTCCGAAGCGTTTGCGGTCAGAGCATCACCCACGGCAGTCACCTTTCCTTCTTTGCTGATGATTACAGCCGGTTGCTCATATTTTGTCTCCAGTTCGCCCCAGGAGTAATAGTCGCCACGGTCGAAACTCTTATGCAGTTCATTCGACATCAGGTCAGTTCGCTCTTTTCCGTAGGCATCATACCATTTTCCGCCTCGCGTCGTCTGGTTGGCTGCACTCTCCGACCCCAAGTTATATGCCGCCCATATACATCCCGAGGGGAATCCCATATCCACACCTGCGGTCTTATAGGATTCGGTGGGTTGTGAGGAGATGGAGATAAGGATGGCACTGTTTTCCTTCATATCCACCTTTGTCTGCCAGAAGGAATAGGAAGGAGCTTCGCTATCGTCGGTATGCCTGGATAGGGCCATACCGTATATCTGCACTTCATTTTTCGGCAGGGTGACATAGCGATAGGTACTTTTGCCTTTAGGCAGGAACATCTTGCAAAGTTCCACGGGTGCCTCTATCGTCAGGTCCTTATAGTCGCCATTATAGAACACCTGTAGCAGACTCATGGCATGGGTGAAGAAAAATCTCATCCTTGGTGCTGTCCATTCGGGCTTGTCGCATATCAGCAGGTCGGCAGCGCAATACGTCTCCGGTGTTGACTGGTCGGCATATTTGGTGTTGAACACTGACGTGTATTTCTGCTTTATCTCTTCCACCGACTTGCATCCCGTGTATTGCGCATCGTAGGGTGCATAGGCAAAATAGGTGCATCCAGGGTCGTAATATATTTTAGAAGCGACAATATTGCCAGAATCATCTACAGGATAGGCATTGCCCGTCTTTGCCACCACATATCTGAGGTTGTTTGCCACAATGTTTCCGTCTTTATCCACCACGAACACACCGAGGTCATCACCCTCGGCAAATGTGGTGTAGATGCCGTTGTTGACCGACGCTCTTGTAGATACATCCTGCGTCTTTCCGGCAAACGAAGCCACATCAACACTTATCTCCATCGGCATCTTCTCCGTTTCGAGGAGAGTGTCGGTGGAGCATGCTGCAAATGCGATAGCTACCAATAATATATATAGTATGTGCTTCATAATCCTTTCCATAAAAGACGACAGGCAATCCTGACCATTTTTATTCGATACTCTCCCTCATCAATACAGGCCTTATGGCAAACCCGTTATACCGCTCACATGGCTGGATGGCATGGGCCTTGTCAGACATGTGTCCCGTGCTCGGGTTATTGGGGTCAATCTCGTATTTAGTATAGAAGGCGTAGGACTTCTCTCTTGCTCTGTCTGCTGCAGAGGAAGAGGTAGAAGAAGTTGCGGAAGAAGGAGTGGATGTCCAGTAGCAGCACCTCGCCTTTTCCACCTTCTTGTATGTATTTGTGCTCTCGTCAAGGCCGGCATATCCCGTGATGGGCAGATAGATTTGACCTGTCACCTTGCCTAACGCGTCCTTCTTCTGCACCTTCCAAACCGATGCGTCGAAGTCGAGGTTATCCTCTGATCCCGTACCAGTGTCCACCTTCTTAACAGTTGACCATGTCCAGTCACATTCATCTATCATCTTTTCCCACATCGCCTTTGTCGGCATCATCCAAAACCAGTGACCTTCGCCAAGCATGTGTTTCACTGCATCATGCTCGGTATAGGCTATGTCTGTAGCGGCGGTGCCGGTATATCCGTCGGGAGAGTAGAGCGCTTCACCTTTTCTTGCCACCTCTCCCCAAGAGAAGAGTTGTCCTGTCTCGAGTGCTTCCTTTGCTCCGAGGTTGCACGTTGCCCAGAGTACATCGTAGTTCTTACCTTCGTAAGTCATAGTCATGCCTAAGCTGACGAACACCATCTGTGCCGTAATGTCGCCTGTCTGATGCCAGGTAAGCTGGGGAGTGACTACTATCTCGATGGACTCGGTGTTGTCTATATTGTATGTCGTGCAATGCGAAATCTCGATGGTGTTGAGCTTCACCTCCTTCTCTTCTAATGAGAAGTTGAAGGTGTATATCTTTCCTGCCTCAAACTTATTGTTAGTGATGGCAGTTGAGTTGAGATTGAGTTGATAGGTCAGATAGTTAGTGTCGATGGTGAACTTCAGCGGCACACCGTTGAAATTGCCGTCGAGTGGGAAGCAGAGGTTATAGAACCTGCCTCTGTCGTTCCTCGGTATCGTCACTTGGTCGATACTGGTGGTGAGCTTGTTGTAATATCCCGACTTGTCGTCTTGCTCTGAGATAGTGCCGTCTTCAAATCTTAGCTTATTGGGGAATATCTTCGAACCGTCATCAGACTCCATCTTTATGCCTGTGATGATGATGTCGGATGTTGTGCTGTTGGTAATGTTGAAGCGGATGATGGCACAGGCGGAGTTGAAATGCGAGGCATTGGCAACAACGGCATTGTCATCCACCGACTGCAATGTGGTGGAGGTATATACGTAGGAATAGTCTTTCCAGGCGCTGAGGTCGTTTGCAAGTTGGTTGTAACTGAACGTCGATGGCAATGTCATATCGACAGAAACGACATCGGCATTGCTGCTTTCTGTTGTGTTGCTGTTTATAGGATGAAGACAATACATGTTGTCGCCTGCAGAAATGGGGTAGAGGTATTGGTTGTTTTCCGAGTTGAAATCATACTTCACCCCGCTGACGGTCTGCAGTTTTATTTTCGACTTAGCATCATCTACTGTCTCAAACTTTGTTTTCGAATAATAAGCGGCAGCAGAAGACATCGACTCATAGAACGGCACATACTCGCTGCCATGCTTTATGGCAGTAAGCATATTGTCGCTGTTTTCCCAGATATAGCTTACCTTGCCCCCTTCGGCATCTGTGTTGTCATTCCATGAGCTTCTTGTCTGCTCGTCGGCGAAGGTGATGTTCAGTCGCCTAACGGAATCGGACACCATCTGCTCTTCATTGCAAGAAGAGAACAATGACAGTGCTGACAGGATAATGCCAAAAGCTGGTTTAAACATACGTCCTATATCTCCTTTTATCTTCATTTATCTCCTTTTATCTTCTTATTTCTATTCGGTCATGTTGTCGCCTGAGAACTCGCCTCCTGACTCAATATCATTGCAGTCGAAGAAGTTGTCTTGCGAAATGACCTTGATGAGCTTTGGCCCTTTCTCTGAGATGGAGAACACGTAGATGTAGTTCTTGCCACTCTGCCATGTTTCACTGTTCACGAACGATGCCTGCTTTGTTTCTCCGTTGCATTTGAGCGACACCTGCCACTGATTTGTGTTGGTGGCATCGGGCACACAGTAATAATATGTCTCAGAGAGCACGGCATCAGTGGTGTTGTCGGCAGGGATTGTCACTTCGGCAAAAGCAAAATCTGTTTTGCTGGTTTTCGATACAGACACTTGAGAAGTGACAGTTGGTGTGGCTGTGCTCCAGTTGTAGGAATATGTAAGGGTTGCTTCCGATGCAATTTCTGCATCGGGAGTAAGTTTGATGTCTGAAATCGTCATATCTTCAGTGCCTTCCTTTTTGAAAGCCACACATACCCTGCAATGTGCATAAGAAAAACGGAGGTTGACTCTTTTGCCGAAGTCAGCAGAGCCATTCATTATCTTCAGCGGTTCTGCTGCCATCACGCTGCCCGTCGTGTTGTTCTTCATACTTAATGTCATCGAACTGGCATTGATAGATGTAACTGCATCGATAGGCGCTCCTGCCGTAAACAGATAGCTATCGGCATTCGGATTCCAATATACGAGATGTTGGGTGTCGTTGACATACGACCAGTCGTCAGTCACGAACTTCACCTCATAGCCATCCATCGCCACTGTCTGCGCTCCATCCTTTTCTGAAACCACAAACACCTTGAAGTTGTCATACATCCCTTGGGGTATATATCCCCTCGTGAACGGAAAAACATTGTCAGCAGATACCATAACGGGTGAATATCCGGGGACATCATCCCCGGATATTTCATCCGCCTCCTTACAGCTGTCGAGCAGCAGTAAGGAGAGCGATAATATTGTTATCGTATGGTATAGCTTCACGTGGAGTGAAATGAAGATTTAGAGGGTGATGGTGACGGTGACTTCTTCCCAACCAGTCACGCTGGATACATTGAAGAGAATAGGAGTGAGGATTGGATCACCTTCATTGGTGAAACCAACATTGTCCTTCATGACAATCTTATAAGTATAACGCTTTCCTGCATCGAGTGTGCTAACTGAATTGCTGTTAGAGGCATTACCCGTGAGTGGAATATAAACATCATCATAACCGCTATTACTACCTACATAATAATATTTATTAGAATCAGTACCATTCCATACCTTGCAAGTCAGTTTAAGACAAACTTGTCCTAAGTTCTCAAGAGTTGTACCTGCAGTCAATAAGTTTTTAGTTCCATCCCACATAGTCTTTCCTGTACCTATTACAGAATTTGTTACAGATGAATTGGTAGCAAAGAGATAACCCTTAGCCTTTGTACCATTGTCGATGAGGTTTTTACTTGTATTACCCGCTGTCTTATTGATTGTCACAACTGGATACAATGTCTCACTAAGAGTCACGTTTGTGGAATTGAAACTATAAGAAGCGTTACCCGAATTATTCACCTTGACATTACCTTTTGTATCAGTGTTGATAAATTCAACTTTCTGCACTTCCACCTGGCAATTGCTCTTAAAAAGACTTCCATCTGCAGGCATCTCAATTACTAATCCTTTAATCTTAGAGAAGGCATGATTGAATGTGAGAGGAACACGAGCTATTTTCTCCTGACTGCCTTTATATGCAAAAAGGACATCATGAGAACAATCAACGTTAGGAATAGTCATAACGTCAGAAGAAGAGTTGCTTTCTGCAAAAGTGGCATTATCAGTGTAGGGGAAGTAGGCATAGAAATCCATAGAACCTTCAGGCCAGAACTTAAGATCCCCCATATTGCTATATTCCCAACTTCCTGATTCTCCTGAAGGTTGCCATGTCTGCTCTACGGCACTATTAGCTCCTTTGTACAGATAAATACTATTGTCGGATTTATATCCCACAACACCAAAGTGATCATTCTTCATGTTGTCACTTGTGACATCAACATCCATAGCACGCGTCTTATTAGAATACGCATTAAACGAGATAGTTTTTGCCTTGTCAACAAAACCTTCTTCGTTGATTTCATTTGTGCAGCTGCCAAGTGTGAGCAGTGCTGCACCCATAAAATAACCTATTTTTTTCATGTTGTATAAATTTTAATTTAAAAATTATGTTTTAATAATATCAATGTTAAAGTATGATGTCCTGAACGATATCGTTCCACGGAATGGTTTCGGGAGCAAAACCTCCCGCCTCCTCAGGGTCTTCCACTGTAGGCGGAAGTTCCACCTCAATATCCACATCAATGTCGAGGTCAAGATCAAGGTTAAGATCTATCTTGTGCTCCTCATACCATTGCTCAAACTGCTTTGTCACATCTGCAGTCACAGTGTGAATAGAGTTATCGACAAGCACAAAGTTGATGATCAACTCAAACTTATCGCCAGCACCAAACTTTGCCTCGTTGAAGCCGAAACAATTCAACGACTGCGTGAGCACAGCCTCCGTGTAGTCGCTGCTTCTGAACTCACGATTAACGAGGTTAAACCCATACACCGCATCATCTTCGCTGGGTTTTCGCGTCACAAGATTCACCGACTTGGCAAGGCCCGTGATATACGACCTCTGCATTCCCTTGCAGTAGTTCATGCCCTTGACATACACCTTCACGTTTATTCGCTTTGTCACTGCCTTCTGCACAGTGCTTATCTTCTGCGCGATATAATCCCGGTAGTATCCCTCGGGCATGTCGTGATAATACTCTGTTTTCTCGGGATGAAAACTGATGTTTCTCACTGCCGACACGGCGAGATACTCGGGTTGGTCGGCATACACCGTGTCGGCATGGGTGTATGCTGAGAACTCCTCAAAAGGCGACTCCATGTCGAATCGGATGGAAGGCAATTCCTCGCGACTGTCGTTGATTAGTATCATATCGTAGGTGCCTGGGGCGAGTCTCACCACCGGCGATTGCCAGTTGGCGTCAGGCGGCAGTTCCTTCACGAGTTTATGGGTGGCGGAGTCGAAGGCGAAGATGGTGACACCGTTCAGTTGGTTGTCCTCGTCAAATCCCTTGCTCTCCGGCGCAAAGTTGGTTTTGCTCCAGTCGATGTCAAACTGCACCTTGTCCCTGCTCACCGTCTGGTAGTAGAGATGGTCTAACTCACACGACATAATAGTCATCATGGCGAGACTACATATTATAATGTATCTATTCTTCATGATGACCTATCTGTTTTGATTTTGTGAATGTATATACAATCGACACGTTGAGCGACGTGGGCAGTACGGTGTTGAGCACCTTCGACACCCAGGGATAGTCCTTCACCTTAATCTCTCCGTAGGGAGTGTCGGATGTCTGGGTGTATTTCTGATATTTCGTATGCACAAAACCTACCGACGCTGAATATTCCATCTTCCATCTCTTGGAGATCTGATGGGAATAACCTATCACCGGCGATACATGCCACATCGAACCTTGCACTCCGCGGCGCGTCCACTGAAGGTCGTATTTTCCCCCACCTACGGTAAGTCCGGCGAAGAGCGAGGTATAGCTTCTGTCGGCATTATTGAAATAATATCGCGGAGTAACCGCCACATAGCGCATCTGGATTGTCTTGTGGCTCGATGCATCTCTCCACCATGGATATACCACCGTCGCCTCGGCTGTCAGGTGCTCTGAAAAAGGCACTTCCACGGATACGTTGACGAATGTCAGCAGGTCGTATAGCATATTTGTCTTCAAGAAAAGGCATGGACGGCACGGGGACGCTTTCCCATCTGGTGTATCAGGCAATGATTCTGGCTTGGTCGCTGACTCGGCGGGAATAATCTGGATGGAGGAAGTGTCAGCGACATCTTCCGTATCGGCGGGGGTCTCAGAGATTTCCACCTGAGTGGATGGAGTACCGGAGTCGCCGCTTGAGATGGAGTCGATATCTGGCTGGGAGCTTGTGATAAGCGAGTCTTTATCTTCTCCTGCGAGGTGAAGGGTTACTCTGGCATATCGCATGGCAGGATAGCTTTCTTTTGGTGACGTGCCCAGCAGATGGTCGGTGGTCAATTCTTCAGTATGGCATGAGACCAAGGATGATATGGACCGGAATGTCTCGGAGTGGGTGTTGAGGTAGTCGAGCACCGACCGTCCTCTACTGCGCGAGAGCTTGCGGTTGATCATTATTCCTCCTTCTGGCGATGCGGAAGAAACGATGGAGAGAGTGACTGGCTTGATAATGTATCTCTGACCTACGGAGTCCACTTGATGGATGAATCGATCCAAAGCATGTATATTAGACTTGTAATATATAATGCTGTTACCGCATGGATAATATACTGTGACGCTGAGAGAGTCTGAATATGATTGCGCCATGGCTGCAATACCAGATATCATAAAAAGCACCAACCAACAAATCTTTGTACCTAACAATAATCCATGTGCCTTACACAATGTATCCCATCTTTGTTTCATGGTGCAAAGTTAGTACATTTATATGAAAGAATGGAATATTTATTACTTACAAATTTTAAGAATTAACAAATTTTAATAGATAACGTAACTACTCAGGTAGGTTTGTCGTACTCCCCCATGCACAACTTCCCTCGTTGCAACCAACGAGAGTAAATCGTTCTTTTACAAAATATGAAGCTGTTTATAATGTCAGCATGCTCGGTTTGAGCTGTGCTATTAATTGCAACTCACGGAACGGAGAAAGATCTTGCTTTTTGGCAGTATCAATGACGGAGTGTATTACTGCATACGCTTCGGCTCCAAGGAACGTACGGAAAAGTCCTGCGACTTTCTGCTTCGTCTTTGCCGGTCTAACTGCCCGTTCACTTGCATTATTGTCATATGAGACATCAGGGTTGTCAAGGAAAGTGAAGATATAGTCATTTTTACCAGACAATCCCTTCTGCATACCAGTAAACTCCTTGTCATCAGTTCCAAGAGGTCCGTCAAGTAGTTCGTCCAGTCGTTTTTTCAACCCTTCACGGTCTATTTCGTCCCATGCTTTTTCTCTGCGTTGCTTCATTGCGTCTGTTATGAGATTGAGCATGTCCTTGGGCCATTGGTTTTCAGGTTGCAACTCTGTCAGATAAACGAGATTACGCTGGAGATGTACGAGGCAAATCTGGTGGGTCTTGACATTCTTTCTTTGGTTTCTCCAATTTGTCGAGACGAGCCTTAAGTGTGCAGATTTCCGCATTCAGTTTCTTGATTTTTGCAAGATCTTGTCTGTGTTGCGACTCAAGGTATCCATTACGCTTTTTCAACTCCTTATTCTCAGTCTTTATCGGAGCCACTTCATCTTCGAGTTTTGTTAGTCTTCCAAGAATATATCGCAATGCTTCATCAGCGTCAAGAATAACGTCAGGGTGTACGTTGTTTGTACAAGAATCCTTGCGACTCTTGGCATGTAACGCCCTGCTGGGAACTTTGCTATTTGCTGATTTCTTTGCCTTCATTTCACCTACAAAGGTACAAAAAAAATTCCAAATATGCAAGTAAAATAATGTTTATTTTCTTGATATTCAATAGCTTTTATGAGCGTCAAATGCGAAGTGATAATTGAACGTTAAGCTGCTATCGTTTCGTCATAATATGAGTACGGCAAACCTACCTGAGTAGTTACCATTTTGGTTTACAAAATTAAAAACGTTAAAACTTCGTCTTTTTCTTCCTCATTAAATCCATGCAATCACTTTTCTACCGTTTTAATCAAAACAAATTGGTACACAATAAGTTGCAAATACACAAACTGTACTATAGAATTAGCATAAAAAATGGAATCCAATATAAACAGCGTTATCGAAGCCAAACAAAGAAATCTTTTGAGATTTGTTCATGCACAGGATAGTGGAGGACTATATGATGGTACAGGTACTTATGCAGAAGCCTTGCAGGAAATAAAGAACGGTCATAAGTCTGGGCATTGGGTATGGTATGTATTCCCTCAGATGAAAGGTCTGGGTAAATCAGAGATCGCCCAGTTCTATGGTATAAATGGACGTGAAGAAGCCAAAGCATACATTGAGCACCCTATTTTGAGGGAAAGACTGATAGAAATATCAGAAGCTGTGCTTAATAACGAGAAGTCTGTTTATGACATATTCGGACAGGATGCTATAAAAGTAAGGGCTTGTATCTTACTATTCGCCTCAGTCTGTGATATTCCCGTGTTTAAACAGATAAAAAGTAAGTATCGCTGGTAACATGAATAAAGAATCAAAAATAGTTCCTATAGAAAGTACGACTGATGCGTTTAGAAATCAAACAGCGTTATTTCTACAACGTATGCTTGATGTCAATGAATGGATATTATCTTTTCCGCCTATTAAAGGAAATAAAGGGATTGATGATATGTGGATGATTGATGCAAGCCTTCCTGAATATATGCGAACTTGTAATCCAGAATGGTTTAGCTGTTATGAATACAACTGTAAAGTAATGCTCAATACGATGCATAAAGATTTGTTCAATGAGAAATCACTTGGTTGGTTCAGAGAACATCTTGAAGCATTTGCACCATATAGTGAAGGAGCACGTAAGTTATTAAAAGTTATAGAAGAGTGGTAGATTTTATATCAAGGGAAATGATTTACAGGTGACATTTTCTTAAAAAAAATGACATTATATAGGCAATGAAACAGTTACTTTGCATATTATTCATTGGCATACTATTTTTTTCATGTGGTAATGGCACAACAAAAGGGGATTATATCGAGGCTGACACCTTATGTTCAACTCCGCAATGTGTTATCGTATTACAACCTTATGAGGATTTTAGTAAGAAAGAAGTAGAAAAACTGCTTCCCAAACTACAAAAAGCATTTGGTGAATGGTTATATGGATATTGGGAATTTAAGATTGCTAACCCAATCCGTTTACCCCAGAATAGCTATGTCAAAGAAAGGAATAGATATAGGGTCACTCCAATACTAAATTATGAATCAAAGCAGCTAACTGGATATGAGGTAATAATTGGCTTGACACATAAGGATATTTGCACAGATATTCATGGCCAGAAAGATTATGGAATAGTAGGTATAAGCAGACCACTAAAACAAGTTAGTCTCGTTTCTGATAAGCGACTTAAAGAAAAATCCTTGATGTGGAAACCTATATTGCATGAGTTTATCCATACCTTTTATGGGGCAAAGCATTGTCCCAATGACGATCCAACATGTTTCATGAAGGATGCTAAGGGGCATGGAAATTTTGAAATACAAGATAAGCTATGTGATGCATGTAAACAATAATCCATTTGGAAGATGAAAACAAGCATAATCTTTGCGGATATTGCAAGAAGAATCTATGAGGGTGACATTTTCTTGAAAAAAATGATATTATATATCCGAATTGTTAATTTGTCCCCTCTCTCATAATAGATTATTTCATAGAATCGCTATATCTTGTGGTATAATTAAGAAATGAGAAGTTCCATTTTGAGGCCTGATTCGGAATACATATACTTGTTTAGAGATTGATTCAAAGTGACTTCGCGGGTGTGCACCACTTTTCTATTTGAATCAATCGTTTTTAGATAAGTTACGTTGAATCAATTAAAAATTCGGACTATGGAAAAGGACATCAAAAAGGGTAATGCCCCGTATTTCGCTGATCTTATCGGCTTTAAGAATGAAAAGTAAAAAGGCTATGCCAACATGAGTTTTACAAAGCAGCTATCACATTAATGTGGTGGCTGTTTTCCTTTTTAATGGATTCCGTACAAAATCAATCCATTTTGTCAATTCCAGACATTTAAGATTTTTAACTTGAACTCTCATTCACTAATGGATATATTAGTGTGTTGAGGTTAAGAATCAGAGTCATTCTTTAATCTTGTCTCTAAATTCTTTAAAAGCCCATGGAGGGGCTTCTACATGGTTGAACCATAGGGTTTCCACGGGATGGACGAAATGGTTTTATTCGCCGCGGAAATGCTCAGTGTGGACAGGAAGTGCAGGGTTCTGCCTCGGCAGATTGGGAGCAAAAGGCATTTTGCTGGTTTGTGGTTGCAGAAGGGTATTCTGCCAGCCATGAAGGTGGCTACTCGTCGAGTTGCCGATAGTTTCTCGTCGGCATCTCGATCGATATTCGTCGCTCTTTCGTTCGTTTTTCGCTTGTTCCTCGTTCGGTCCTCGATAGGTCTTCGATAGACTAACGACTAAGCAACGAGAGACGAACGAGAGACGAACGAGGACCTAACGAGAAGTTAACGGGAACCGAACGAGAAGCGATCGAGAAACCGTGAACTATCTGTCGTGACCAAATGGCATGAAAATCCGTTAAATTTGTAAACATAAGCAGCATTTTAGTTGTTGAGTTATTTGTTTGATTTTTGGTTTAAAGGTTTCTTTCTTGTTTTTAGGAATTATCCTCGGCTTGAATTACAAAGATACAACATGACACCCCCGGAATGCAAGAGTTTTGGCAGTTTTTATTTAATATTTAATATTATTTAACTTTATTATAGATATTTTTTTAATAGACCTTAATTCCGCAACACTATAATTTAACTTTATTTATAAGTTCCTGAGCAACAAAAAGTTGCCCAGGATTTTGCCATGTCAGAATTTTCACTTATCTT
>NZ_NPIZ01000098.1:0-67389 GCF_002251185.1 Prevotella sp. P5-126 | reverse complement strand
TTATTATTATCCGAAACTATCGAATAGGGATTACGGATGGTTTAGAGTTGGAGGACCAGGGTTAGCCAATTGTATGTATTTTGCTGTCCTATCGTTGTAGTCCATTCCTAATGTGGAACGCTGTTACTTCGGTAATGCTTTTGCTGATATGTGGGCTATTTCGAAATGTAAATTTATCATTGCCAGTGATTCTACATTCTCTGCATGGAGGGCTTTCTTGGGACAACGGCCCATACTGTTTAGTAAACGGCATTTTCCTCCCGTATATGATGGAAGGATACCTGAGGCGGTGCTAGGACACAGACTCATCTACCTTCATGCTTCTTAGAATTTATCTAATTATAAAGTTGCGAAATAATATTATATGAACGGAATAGTGTTTTGGACTCCTTATATATGTATGCATCCTGCAAGTGTGTATGAGGAATTAGGACTAATGCGTCACGTTATAATAGCCTGCAAGAGTTTGGAATACGGCTCTTTTGGAGGGCTGAATATGAGGAACGTGGAGATTGTCCACATAGAAAAGAACAGTGATGTAGAGAAACTCATTGAACGAACGCCCAAATATATCCATATCAATGGATCTCTGAAAACTTATCAGGGTATAGAAGTGTTTGGTTATGCACTTCGCCAACTGCTGAAAAAAAGGTGTTTTGTGATGTCGGTGAATATGGAGCAATACCAATGGTGGACTAAAAAAGGATTCTTGAGAAGGTTACAATGGTTTTATCTTTTTAATGTCGGCATTGGGCGTAAGATTAAAGCAATAGGATGCACAGGCTTGACAGGTGTCAAGGCTTTTCGTAAAGCATGGATATCTGATCGACGTTTATTTGATTTCATCTATTCCGTTCCTGAACCAAATTCATATCTGCTACAAGAATATTCACAACCAATTGATAGTCTGATAAATAATAGAATGGGGGGAGTGAAGTTCATTTATATGGGCCAGATTGCTCACAGAAAATGTATCATAGAATTGGTTCGTACCTTTCGTGAGATGCAAGGAAATTGGACGCTTGATATTGTTGGAGGTGGTCCACAAGAAGATGAGATGCAACAAGCTATTCATGATGACCATCGTATCCATTATTGGGGTAAATTGATGCCTTCGCAAGCCCGAAAAGTGTTAGCATCAGCAGATGTACTATTACAAACAAGCAGGTTGGAGGGTTGGGGATGCACAGTTAATGAGGCTCTTATGTACGGTTGCAGAGTAATTGTTTCTGACGCAGTAGGTTCCAGAGTATTAATTGAAAATCGGGACTATTGCGGTAGGATATTCCGAAGTGGTGACTGGAATGCTCTTCAGACATGTATTAAGGAGGAAATTTCGAAAGGAAATGTAACCCCAGAGCAACGAAAGAGAATAGCTAAAGAATTCCAATCCATTTATCCCAAAGCTGAAGCTGATTATTTCCTTCAAATAGTTGATTACTATACAGGCAAAATCGACATAAAGCCTATCGCTCCTTGGAACTTATAGGCTTCGTTGATTTAAATTTTATTTGTATTAAATTTATGATTCATACCATTATAATAATAGCAGTCCTCGTAAGTATAGTTATAATATTTACCCCCTCCCATACACTTCAGGTAAATAACAATAATTCCACGGACTTCATTTTTTCTCTTGACTTTACCAACTGTTTGCGTGGAGCGGCCATTCTGATGGTTATGGTAGGACATGTTTCAGGAATGATGAATACGGTACTATTCTCACCATTAGGGGGAACAGGAGTTGCATTGTTTTTATTGCTTTCTGGCTTCGGGTTGAATGAATCGTTTAAGAAACAAGAACTGACCTGTTACTGGCGTAAGAAAGTATTAAGGGTATTGTTACCTTATTTTCTTATAGCATCTCTTCTTTATCTTATCAGATGGGATTTCACGTGGCAGGATTATTTGCTTGATGTAATAGGAATCAAAACCCATTATTGGTATATCGCTTTTCTTGTCAAATGGTATGTAGCCTTCTGGATTACCAGCAAATATTGTTTGCGATACAGGACTCTTCTATTATTGGCGTTGTCGATTGTCATATTGTTCCTATTCCCGAACATCGAGGCTGAACAAGCATTTTCTTTCCCATTAGGTATGCTTATCTCCATCCATTTGGGAAAAGTAAAAAATATAAGAGACAAGAATGTAATCATAATAGCCTGTATATTGTTCGTAGTCGGAACAATATTTTTGCTGATTAAACAACATCCGATAGTAAGAGCTCAAATGAGCACATGGATATATAATGTGGTACAGTTGTTTATCAAGTTGCCTTATGCTATGTTTATAGTGTGCCTGTTGAGATTATTTCCTCAATGCATCAAAAGCAAATTTCTGTTATTCTCAGGTATGATATGCTATGAACTCTATTTGGTACACATGCCCTTTTGGAATTACGTGGAAAATACAGTATGGTCAGGATTGTTATTGTTCCTCGTATCATTCGCTATAAGCTACCCCTTCTATTTACTAAACAATAAGATAAAGGATTTTATGTCTTTCACAAAATAATATATTATGAGCAGAGTATTTATAACTCATATTTTGCCGCAACATCTTGTAGCCAAGTACAAGTTGTCATTTGCGGCTTGCAATTTTTCTCGCAACCTAATGACCGGTGGTGGCTTCGACAAGGTGTATTCGATAATGCCGCTCTTCGTCAGCGGGAAGATGGAGGCATTTGAAGACCCCGATAATGAATTGGTGTATTCACGCCTGAGGCATTATGGACCATTAAGGAAAATAGCTCCATTGTTTGAGAATTTCACATTGTTTAGTAAAATATCAAAAAACGACTCAGTTTGGTATTATAATTGTACGATTCTAAACGCATTCCTAATCGTATTATTGCATCTTTTCAAACCAAGTGTCAAGCAGAATGTCATATTGCTTGACTATACTCCTTGCGATAAGATGATTGATAGATTCTTTCTCTGGTTATCCAACCACATGCATGGAATGATTAAGCTGGCGGATTCTCCTTTATTTACAGTAAAGAATTCTGTTTGCCTTCCGGGTGTGGTGCCTGACGACGGCAAGGAATATCCAAAGGTGCAGAATGTGAAAAAGGAGTTCTTGATTTCAGGGGCTCTTGGAGATAATATCTCAATGCTGTCGATGCTGCTTGATGCCTTCTCGCAAATGCCGGAACTCACTCTTCATATCACTGGCAAGGCTCCCGATGTAAAGAAGGTGAAGGAATATATTTCCAAATACAAGAATATCATTTACCATGGGATGGTAGAATATGACGAATATCTGCGTATTCTTCATGCCACGCCTTTTTTACTTAGCACTCGTGATCCGCGTTATCCCGAGAACCAATGCAATTTTCCGTCAAAGGTGATTGAGGCATTGCTACATAACAGGATTATTGTTTCTACAATTCATTATCCTCAGTTGGAGGGTATAAAATACTTTGAAGTGGGAACGGATATAGAAGAGTTTATAAAAGACATTCAGGCTATATCCAGAGCTGCAGATGATGACTTGATTCAATATGCAAACCAATCGAGTATAGTAAAAGAGAGATTCAATGTGAGGGTTTGGAATGAATGGATGAAAAAGATTGAAGAATATGAAAATTAGCCCATATTTAAGTTCAAAGATTACATTATTCTATACACTACTGATTGTGATGGTGGTGTATATTCACAGTACATATCTGGAGATGTACCAGTATGAGACTGCCGACTTTGTATGGAAGTTTTGGGGTGGATATGGGTTGAGCTCTGTAGCCAATCCGTTGTTCTTCATTATATCCGGATTTTTGCTGGTGGGAGGAGTAACGACTGTTCTTGACTTGTTGAAAAAAATGAGGAAAAGAGTCAGGACTGTGATAGTTCCTTTTATACTATGGAACGCAATATTTGTATTATGGTATGTGGTGCTTGATATTACTCCATGGGTTAGCGGATATGTTTACAGTACTGGCATAATGGAGGCTTGGAAGTCTTTGCCGATTTGGGAGAGCATATACAATATGTTGACAGAACCTGCAGGATTCCACCTGTGGTTTCTGCGCGATTTGATAGTCTTTATGGCTATATCTCCTTTGTTATGGTTGATTAGTAAAAGAAGCTGGATGGCAGCAATAGTCTTATCTATCGTTTTAAATCATTGGATGGCATGGGTTTTCTGGTTCTGGCTTGGCCTCACGATTAGAGTTAGTAATTGGAATATCGAAAAGTTACCCAAAGGTAATTGGGTGTTTGTATTGACAGGTGCAATCTATATAGGTAATGCGGTGTTGGCAGGCATGGAAATGGATAAAATGATTCCAAGTAGTTTCGGAGTAATCGGCTTGGTAAAGCAATTGGCATGTATCTATTTTGTGTGGATTGTATATGACAAGGTAGCACGAGGGCGTTGCCTCTCGGAGCAAGGCTTATGGAGGCATATCTGTGGATATAGTTTCTTCATCTATTGTTTCCACGAGCCAGCCTTCAATATCATAAAGAAACTGGGCGTTGTAGTGTTGGGCAGTTCCGAACCTGTGCTTATTGTGCTGTATCTGATAAATCCATTGATAATGGTGGCTATAGCTATCATTATCGCTAAGACGATGCTGCATATAAAACCATTGGTGCCTGTATATAAGTTTTTGACTGGGGGAAGATAAACTGATTTATGAAACTGGTATTCTATTGTAATTTTCTCAACCATCACCAGGTATTAATAGCAGATGAGTTGTATAAACATTTAGGGGATAATTATGCCTTTGTCGCAACGCTCCCTCGCAATGATAAGGAGTTGAAGGGTGGGCTTGACTACAGCTCACGTCCTTATTGCATATTGGCTGGCGAAAGCAATGATGCGCATGATAAGGCGTTGGAGTTAGCTCGAACTGCTGATGTGTGTGTATTCGGGGCTTGTTCTCAGGAATATGCAGTGGAGAGGGCTAAGCAGAAGGACTGTGGCCTGTCATTCGAAATGGGCGAGAGATGGCTTAAAAGAGGATTGATTAATGTTCTTTCTCCGACATTAAGACGATGGTGGATGAATTATATGAGGTATTATCATAGAAAGCCATTCTATAAGCTATGCTCCAGTGCATTTGTTGCGAAAGATGATGTGAAATTGGGCGCTTACAAGGGACGTCACTATAAATGGGGATATTTCACGGGAGTTGATCTTGGTTTCGACGTTGAAGCATCCACGGATGTTTCAACATCAAATATCACACCACTTATGTGGTGTTCAAGATTCCTGTCGTTGAAACATCCGGAACTGCCCATCCTGATGGCTCAAAGGTTGAAAAAAGAGGGCTTGCAGTTTTTCATTGACTTTTACGGCAGTGGTGAGGTGGAACAGAAGTCACGCGATATGGTATCATGTCTTGGACTTGATGATGTAGTGAGATTTCATGGAGCTATACCTAATGATCAAGTGTTGAAGGAGATGCGTCGGCACAAAATATTCCTGTTTACTTCAGATAGGTTTGAGGGATGGGGTGCTGTGGCAAATGAGGCTATGAGTCAGGGTTGTGCCTTGGTGGGTAGTGATGCTATAGGTAGTGTGCCTTATCTTGTTGACAATTGTCGAAATGGTATGATATTCAAGTCGGGGGATGTTGATTCATTGACCGATTGTGTGAGAACATTGATAGAGAATCGCTCTTTGTTGGAGGATATTCGACATAATGCGGTGAAAACAATGCAGACAATGTGGTCGCCTGCAGTGGCAGCGCGAAATCTATTGAAGCTTATTGATGACATAAAGAATGGAAGGTCTTGTTCTATTAAGGAAGGACCTTGCAGTAATGCATAATAAATGAAGATACTACATTATATACCATCTATCGACGAGGCATCCGGCGGGGTGGGGGCTTATATGCAACTGCTCACCAGGGATTTGGGAAAGCTGTGTGAACTGCATGTGGTGACACACAAGTCGGATAATGAACGGACGCTGGAAAACTGTTCCGTGCATTATATCGACTATAAATGGAAGCCATGGGATAATTGTAAGCAGGAGTTCATGGCATTGCTCCGTGAGATTCACCCGGATGTGTTTCATACAAACTGCTGCTGGATGCCGGTGAGTGCATTGACTGCTATGTGGGCTAAAAAGGCTGGATATAAGGTGGTATATACGCCTCACGGTATGCTGGAGCCTTATGCTATCTCTCGTCACTATTGGACGAAAAAGCTTCCAGCTATACTCTTGTTTCAGCGGAAAGGGATTCAGGTGGCTGACATGGTTCATGCCACTGCCGACACTGAGAAGAATAACCTGATGAAACTCGGTTGGAACAGGAATATTTCTGTGATAGCAAACTGTGTAAGGATTGATGAGATAGAAATGAAGTCGTCGTGGAAACGACGGAAGAAGGTGTTGTTCCTGAGCCGAGTTCATCCTAAGAAAGGGATTGATTTCTTGATAATGGCTGTATCTCAGATGAAAAAGGAACTTGGGGGCTATACATTTATAATAGCCGGACCTGGGGAGGATGGTTATGTTCTGGAGTTGAAACGGCTGGCCAAGAAGGAGGGTGTTGACAGTATGTTTGAGTTCATCGGACCTGTTTATGCTAAAGACAAATGGCCTTTGTATCGGGAGGCGGACCTCTTCGTACTGCCCACATGGAGCGAGAACTTTGGCATCGTCGTGCCTGAAGCGCTGGCTAGCGGCACTCCTGTGATTACTACGGTAGGCACTCCTTGGCATGTGTTGGACAAGGCTGGTTGTGGCTGGTGTACGGAGATTGGTGCAGAACCGACAGCGAGGGCTCTTCGCAAGTTCCTTGCTTGCTCGGATGATGAACTCGAACAAATGGGCCGCAATGGGCGTAGGCTCGTTGAAGAGAGATATACGAGTGAGGCTGTTGCTAAACAATTCTTGAATATGTACGAATCACTAATCAACAGAAAATATCATGAGTGAAACAAAAATTGATTTATCACAGTATCACAACAGTCTTTCTCGCAAGCATCAGATAATCCGACTGATCTGGGGGGTGGTGTGGCCGCTGGGCACATGGTTCCTGCCTCGCTCGATGGGGATGAACTGGAAACGTACTTTGCTTAGAGCATTCGGGGCGAAAATTGCTGATACGGCAAATGTATATTCGTCGGCGAAGGTGTATTTCCCAGCCAATCTTACGATGGGGGAATACAGTTGTCTCGCCTCTGATGTGGACTGCTATAATGTGGCACCGATAAGGATTGGAGCGAATGCGATAGTGTCGCAAGGGGCATACCTCTGCACGGCAAGCCACGACATCACCGACCCGCTGAATAATCTGATTACGGCTCCCATCGTCATTGAGGATCAGGCGTGGATTGGTGCGAAGGCTTTTGTCGGGATGGGGGTGACTATCGGACAAGGGGCGGTAGTCGGTGCTACGGCAAGTGTATATAAAAATGTGGAATCATGGACGGTGGTGGGTGGTAATCCGGCTAGATTCATCAAGGAAAGAACAATCAAAGAGTGAGTTATGCTTGATTTGACAGTAATTATCCTGACGTATAATGAGGAGATTCATATACGCAGGTGCTTGGAGAACGTGTGCCCGATAGCCAAAAAGGTGATTGTGGTGGACAGTCCCTCGACGGACAGGACAGTGGAAATATGCCGCGAGTTTGACAACGTGGAAGTGGTAGTGCACAAATATCCCGGAAACCAGGCGGAACAGTTTAACTGGGCTTTGGACAACCTGAAGATTGAGACGGAATGGATACTGCGGCTGGATGCCGACGAATATCTGATGCCGGAGCTGATAGATGAGCTGAAGGAGAAACTGCCGAAAATGGACAAGGATGTGGCGGCCCTCTCTCTCTCTCGCGCGCGCGCTTTCGCAGGAAAAATACTGCATCACGGTATTGTAAACGGGATATGGATTACTCGCATTTTCCGTAAAGGGAAGGCACGGTATGAGAAACGCCTGATGGATGAACATCTGTCGGTGGATGGCGAGATAGTAAGGATGGAGCATCAGTTTGTGGATGACAACCGCATGACTATCGGACAGTTCACCATCAAGCACGAGGGATATGCATCACGGGAGGCGGCTCTGCTGTTGGATGCCGAATATCACTTGACTGATACGAGCTCCTTGCCGAAAGACCATGGTGAGGAAGTAGAGAGAAAACGTGCGCAAAAGGAACGGTACGCAAAAATGCCGCTTTTCTGGAGGGCTTTTGCCTATTTCGTCTATCGCTACATCATCAAGCTGGGATTTCTGGACGGCAAGGAGGGATTTCTGTGGGACTTCCTGCAAGGATGGTGGTATCGCACGTTGGTGGATGCCAAGATATTTGAGTGTAAGAAGGCTTGTGGAAATGACAAGGAGGCTATTAAAAAATACATACTGGAGAAATGGGGAATAATGATTGATGATTGATGATTGATTTTCAAAATGGTTTTTTGAAGAATATTGTTTTTTTTAAATGAAGATCTCTGTAATTACTGCTACATATAACTCGGCGAAGACGGTGCGCGACACATTCAAGTCGGTATTATTGCAAAACTATACCGACTACGAATACATTATTATAGATGGTGGGTCGAAAGACGGAACCGTTGACATCATCCGTGAGTATGAACCACTATTCTGTGGACGAATGAGATGGATTAGCGAACCTGACAAGGGCATATACGATGCGATGAACAAGGGGTTTGGCATGGCTACGGGCGATGTGATAGGTTTGCTCAACTCGGATGATTTTTTTACATCCAATCACATACTGACGGCTGTGGCGAAAGCCTTTGACGAGGACTGTTGCCTTGATGCTGTGTATGGGGACATCCACTTTGTGAATGATTGCGACCTGAAGAAATGCGTACGTTATTACTCGTCGAAGCCGTTCCATAGATGGTGGATGCGGTTCGGCTTCATGCCTGCCCATCCAAGTTTCTACTGCAAGAGGAGTGTGTATGAAAAGTATGGAGCTTTCGACCTGACCTATAAGGTGGCGGCGGACTTTGAGTGTCTGCTCAGGCTGATTTTCATACATAGGATTAAGACGATGTATCTGCCGTTGGACTTTGTAACAATGAGGACGGGAGGGGCTTCCACAAGCGGTATGGAAAGCCACAAGCGGATAATGCACGACCATCAGCTGGCTTTCAAGAAAAACGGAGTGTATAGCAACGTGTTTTTTGAGCTGTTGAGATACGGATACAAGGTGTGTGAGATAATAGAGTATAAATTCCATAAACGAAAATAAACATGATGAATAAAGCATTGATTACTGGAGTGACGGGACAGGACGGCTCGTTCCTCGCCGAGTTCCTCTTGGAGAAAGGGTATGATGTGCGCTCAAACGCCCTGCTGGACAGTTTGCGGTATATATATAAGGTAGCGGAAATCGCCAAATTCAAACAGAGGATATTATTGGTAAGATGTCTGCTTTTCCTGTTATTCTGCATCCCATCGTATTTATCGGCGCAGGATAACAAGTCCGGAACAGTGGACATATTCATGGGCGTGGACTTCAATTACAGGGACATTTATTTCAACAACCGGGTATATGACATATTGATTAACCTGACACCGGGAGTGAGGTGGAACATGGGACACCGTTGGGAAGTTGCCGCACAAGCACTCGTGCCGGTAGTAAACCAGTACGGTGACCGTTACAAGAACGTGCGTCTGAACATGGCGGTACTTTCCAAGCAGCTTGCCGTCGGACAGCATTGGAAGATGAAGGTGACAGGAGGACTGTTCGGGGCGGAACGCTATGGACTGGACATGAAGAATATGTTTATCCTGAACCGATGGCTTGCCATGACCGCACAAGTAGGGTTGACAGGATATTGTTCGATGGCATCGGGATGGGAAGCCAGTACGATGGAAAGGCTGACGGCACAGGCAGGGCCGGAAATCTACCTGCACCGATGGAACACGCAAATCTCTGTGCGTGGTGGTCGCTATGTGTATGGGGACTATGGAGTAGTCGGGGAAGGTTATCGTCATTTCAAGCATGTCAGCGTAGGTGTGTATGCCTCGTACAGCGACAAAGGGAAAGAGGATGCGGGCTTCAAGGTCATTGTCATGCTGCCACCCTACAAACGGACGGCACGGAAAGTGAACATCCGCCCGGCAAGCAATTTCCGCCTAACCTATAGCGTGGAGGCAGAAACTTATGCCAACCGCACTTACTTTACCGACCCGGAACAGAACGAGCGGACGGGATGGTTCGACCGGAACTTGTTGCCATGGGGAACGGACACAATGTCGCCCGACTTCATCGTCAAGGAAAGAAAGGAGGAAGAGAAATGAAGACTGCAAAGCTGATGAGTTTACGAACTAATTTTCGTCTGATACTTCTTGTCTTTCTATGGTTAGGATGCCATTCTGCATCGGCACAGCTCTATACCGGACTGTCCGGACTGCTCAATACGCCTTCGGCTGACATGAACGAGGAGGGAACGGCACGTATAGGCGGCTATTTCATGAACAAGCATTTCACACCGGATGATGACGGAAAATATGGATTTATCTATGATGGTAAGAAATACAATACAGTGGATTTTTACCTGTCCATAACACCTTTCGACTGGATAGAGCTTGGCTATACTTTCACACTTCAGAAATCCTTGTTAGACGGATATGACAAACCGAAATACAACCAGAAAGACCGCTATTTTTCTGTCAAACTGAATCCGTTGCGGGAGGGACGTTATCATCCTGCCATCGCCATCGGGTCGAACGACTTTATCGGCTCACCCACCAAACGGCATGGCCATGGCGGAAGCGGAGCGGGATATTTCTGCAACTATTACATCGCAGCCACCAAGCATTTCAAGCCTGCGGGACACAACATCGGTATAAACCTTGCCTACCGCTATTGCCCCAATGTATATAACGAGAAATGGGAAGGTGTTGTGGGTGGTATCACCTGGCAACTAAAGTGGGTTCCGAACTTGCGTGCTATCGCAGAATACACAGGAAACGAGATAAACGTAGGTGCAGACTGCCTGTTGTGGAAACATCTGTTCCTGCAAGTGGTGTTACAGGACGGAAAATACTTCTCAGGAGGTTTATGTTTCCAGACCAACCTGTTCTAAACAAAAGAAATACAATTTATGTCTTACAAAAATTAATATTTATGGAAATGAGAAAGTTTAAAAAGTTTGGAGTGCTCGCACTCCTCGGTATGGCACTGACATTCAGTGCAAGTTCGTGCAGCGATGACGATCCGGACTATAGCAACGTCACACCGCCTACAGTGGCACAAGTTCACAACATCAGTGGCTCCATAGCAGGACGAGACGGTAAGGGCATTTCAGGTGCAACAGTTACCATGGGCGGAGCAATGAGCGCTACCGCTACCACTGACGCCAACGGTTTCTTCATCTTCGAGGATGTAAAGGTTGGCACCTATAACCTGAAAGCCACCGCAGAGGGGAAAATACCTCAAGAGGCTTCCGTCAGCGTAACAGATGAAGGCGACGGACAGAACGTGGTGTGGAACGTGATGCTGGCCAGTGAGGAGACCGTGACGAATATCACTGTATCAAACGAGGAAGGCGGCGAAGGCAATGTAACAACTGAGGCTTTGGAAGGAAACGAAAAGGCCAAAATTCCTGTGGAAGTGGTGGTTCCTCCTGCTGCTTTGAGTGAGGAAGCTGTGATTGAAATCTCTCCTGTCTATTCTGAAGAGGAAGCTGTACAAACTCGTGGCATCTTGTCAACCATGTCCATTGTTACGAGAGCCAGTGGTGACAGCAGAATGCTTGTGGGTTCAAAAATGAGCTGTTCAAAAAATGATGTGACGATTACAAAACCCATTGAACTGACATTCAACGTGGATGAGACAACTGCCAAAGAGGTGCGTGCACAGAAGTATTCCAATGGTGCATGGGTTGATGTACAAAGCCGCATAGAGAACGGTAAGGTGATTGTAGAGGCGGATGAATTCACGTCATACGGACTGTTTTTAGGCATCAGCATTAGTTCCACAAGTCGCAATGAGGCCATTAATTTTTCCCAAAATGTATGGGACAATCTGTATGGTAACGGCAACATGAATGTGGGTACCGCTACCTATACTTATATGGTGGGTATGGATGTGAAGACCTCAGGAACGACCGTCTTCACGGCGCTGCTGATTGAGGCATTAGCACGTGCATTTGGTGCGAACTCCTACCAGACACAGGGCAACTATCCAATTAACGTGATACTGCCTGTAGGTACCAAACTGGAAATCAAGGGTGTACAGAAAATCAACACTGTCACAGCTTCTGCAGCTGGTCGCAGTGTCAGCGGTACCCAGTATGGGAATGTGACCATTACGGTCGTTACTTCAAACCGTTCACATACTGGTGGCGGCAATTGAGAATAGTATGTTACAGATTAGAATATCCGGCAATACGGTTATAGTGTTGTCGGATATTCAAAAAAACATATAACACAATGATGTCGCACTTGACTTCTTTTGTTCATTTGAAGGAACAAATTATGCATATATACCCCAATTCGGGATAAAATAGCGATTAGTTGCATGTGAAGACAGATACGTGAATTCTCTTCCCATACCATCAGACATGGGCTATATATAAAGAATCGAAAGAGATTATTCTGTCCTTAGAACAATGTAAGTTGCTTCGTGTCTTCGATGCAGTATCCTTGCAATGCCTTTGGCTTGTTGTCGAAGAAGCAATATGCTCCCAATGCTGAAATAAGGTTCATGATAAAGTTGCTTACAGATCTATGGCGTGAATGTACAATCTGTGCCGTATTCTTCAGCATGTCGTTAATGGTTTCGATAATGTATCTCTTGCGCAGCATCATTCTGTCATAGAATGGCATCAGCTTGTTTTTCATGTTTACGCGCAACCCTGTCACCAGCTGTATTCCATCCTCAAAGAGGAAGTCAAACAGCTTTTGCGAAATATAGCCTTTGTCAGCGAACAGCTTGCCATACAAACGTTTAGCAAGAACCTTGAACACATTCGGGTCCTTGTCGCTGACATTTGCACCAGTAAGTACAAACGCTATTATCTCGCCTCTGTCATTGCACGCAAGATGGAGCTTAAAGCCATGGCACCAACCCATTGTTCCTTTTCCGTCAGTGGCAATTCCCTTGAATACCTTATTGGCATATCTCCTGAGATTATGGCATACGGGTATCATCGTGGAATCAACGAATGTTATGCCGGTACATCTTCCGAAAGCTCCCAGATTAAGGAAGAACATGAGCTGGAAGAACACGCGGCTTTCCAACTCCACAAAGCGGTTGTACGACACAGCTTTCGGAAAATAAGACTTCATCGTACCCTTAATAAAGAACAGGTAGTAGTGCTTGAAATTGCGGAATGTACCGAAATGGAAATACAACAGAATCGTCATGATTTCACTGTCGGACAACGATGCTGCACGCCGTCTACGCTTCACTCCGCTATTGTCTTCCAGCAAATTTCCTGCATTTTCTGCATCAAAATGTTTGCAAAACTCGTCTATAATACAAAATAATTCTGTAACTTTGCAATCGGTAGTCATATTAAATATTTTTGTAACTATTTGATTTTCACCTATAAAGGTACAAAATATTTATGAGACTACCAGCTTTTTTATAAACTATTTCTTATCCCGAACTGGGGTAAAACATAAATAGCCATTCACCCATGTGGAGGGATGATGAATCATGTCTTGTCGCATAATTGACTTTATGACATAATCTTATCCCGAATTCAGGTTTAGAGTAATTTGAAATTCCAAAAAGCATTCAAGGATGGTGTAGTGTTGGGCAATGAGACATCGGGGTGGCATGCTAAGTATGGCAGGTGGGGTGTGTATGCTTCTCGCGTACGCACATGTGTATATGCGCACATGCGCAAGTTGCGTATTTTTCGACCACTCGACCACCATTCTTTGTAACATGTTGTGCGATAACGGTTTGCTGGTGCTTGATAGGTATATCTATCGACCACCCATCGACCACCGACCGACCACCGAATGTGGTGGTCACGCATTTGTCACGTCAAATGGTTTGGTAATTCGATAACTTAATTGTACCTTTGCAGCTGCGCTGTCTAAGGTAGGCTGCACCTCGGAAAATCAAAAGAAAAGGTGTTTTCTTTTGTTTTTCTCTCGGTTTGCACTACCTTTGCACCACCAACCGATATAGAATCGGAATATCGACGCTAACAATTCATAAAAACAAAAGTATATGAAGTCAACAACAATTCTTAGTGCCTGTTGCACAGTAATGATGCTGGCAGGCAACATGGGCGCTGAAAAGGCATTTGCTCAACAGCCAACCAAGGTGCATGGCTATGCCAAAGAGAACATGAACACGGCAGTGAAGCCCGGTGACAACTTTGTGGAATATGCCACTGGTGCCTGGCTGAAAAACCATCCGTTGCGCGACGACCAAGTGACCAACGGTGCCTTCATGGACCTCTACGAGCAGAACCAGAAGCAGATTCAGGAGCTCATCTTGCAGTTTTCTACCACACCACAGCAGAAAGGTTCGTTGGGTCAGAAGATAGGAACGCTCTACAATCAGATGATGGATTCGGTGCGCCGCAATAAGGAAGGCTTCCAACCCATCGTGAAAAACCTGGAGAGAATCCGTGCCATCAAGGACCGTAAGGAATATCAGCGCGTGACAGCCGAACTGGATCGTCGTGGCGAATCGACCATGATGTATGGCATCGGTGTGTCAGCCGACCAGCGTCAAGCCGACCGCAATATCGTGGGCATAGGTCAGGGAGGACTCGGTTTGGGCACTCGCGACTACTATCTGAACGATGATGCTCAGACGCAAGCTGTGCGCAAAGCCTATATGGACTATAATACTAAATTGTTCACACTCGTGGGCTATGACGAGGCAACAGCCAAGCAGAAAGCCGATGCGGTATATGCCATAGAGAAGCGTATTGCCGAGAAGAGCTATTCCAGAGTGCAGCTGCGCGACATCAATGCCAACTATCACAAGATGTCGTTTGACGAACTCTGCGAGCAGTTCCCCGGTATCGACTGGACCACCGTATTCTGGGTATCAGGATTCCCAGCCTTCGACAGCGTGGATATGGGTCAGCCCGAACCCCTTCACGAGGTGGAGAAAGTATTGGCAGAGACATCGATCGACGATCTGAAGAGCTATGCCGAACTGCGCATCATCAGCGGTTCAGCCTCTTATATGAGCGATGACTTCCGAAAGGCTGCCTTTGCATTCTCAAGTGTGTTGAGCGGTCAGCAGCAGGACGATCCCCTTTGGAAGCGTGCCACCAATCTGGTGAATGGAGTGATGGGCAACGCCATTGGTAAGATGTACTGCGAGAAATACTTCCCCGAATCCAGCAAGAAGCGCGTGCTCGAACTGGTGCGCAATCTGCAAGTGGCACTCGGTCAGCGCATCAACGAAGCCACATGGATGAGTGCTGAGACCAAGGCCCAGGCTCAGGACAAACTGTCTAACTTCATTGTGAAGATAGGTTATCCCGACAAATGGAAAGACTATAGCAAGTTGGACATCAGCGATTCGCTCTCACTCTGCGAGAACCTTGCCAACATCTCTGAGTTCTTCACGATAGACGAACTGCAGCGTAAAGTGAACAAACCCGTTGACAAGACCGAGTGGCTGATGACCCCACAGACCATCAATGCCTACTACAATCCTACCACCAACGAGATCTGTTTCCCTGCCGGTATCCTTCAGGCTCCCTTCTTTGATCCTACAGCCGACGATGCCATCAACTACGGTGCCATCGGTGTGGTGATCGGTCATGAGATGAGTCACGGTTTCGACGATCAGGGATGCCAGTTTGACAAGACCGGCAACCAGCGCAACTGGTGGACTGCTGCCGATAAGGCTAACTTCGATAAGCGTACCGCAGTGCTCGTAGATCACTTCTCTACCATCGAGGTGGTGAACGGCAAGAAGGTGAACGGCAAGATGACTCTTGGTGAGAACATCGGCGACAACGGTGGTTTGAACATCGCGCTGCGTGCCTACCACAACGCTCAGAAGGAGGGCCATGTGATTTCGTCAGACCAGAAAGACTTCACTGCCGATCAGCTCTTCTTCCTCGGTTATGCTCGCATCTGGGCAAGCAACAACCGTGAGCAGTATATGGATATGCTCCTGACACAGGATGTTCACTCGCCCAATATGGCTCGCGTGAACGGTGCGCTGCCCCATATCGATGCTTGGTATCAGGCTTTCGGTGTGAAGAAGGGCAATCGCCTCTTCCTTCCTAAGAAGAAGCGTGCACAGGTGTGGTAACATCGCTGTTGCCCCTGTGGAGCGTCAGCTATCATGGGTGTAAACCTTGCATAGCGCTGTTGTGCATGCTGGGTTTACACCCTTTCTGTATCGTGTAGCGGTGGTGTGAACGGCAGATGGCTGAGCAAATTCATTGAGATTGGTTTGCAAATTCATTGAATTTGGTTTGCAATTTCAATGAATTTGGTTCGCAATTTCATTGAATTTGGTTTTGTATGGATGGGTTTTGTAATGCTTATGTCATGCGCATTGCATTGGTTTTTATGATCATCGGAATATAAAAGGTCACACGGAAATCACAGGATTTTTTAATGTCACACGGATTTTTTTGGGGTTGCTGACGCAAGAAATCTTTGGAGGAAATCTTTTTGAAGATGTTGCGCGAGCGCAAGAAATATTTTAAGGAGATAGAAATTACGGAATTACATACAAGCAACGGCGGGCTGAAAGCCCAATGACTTCCTTAGCCTAGGGCAACGCCCTGAGGATATAGAGCAACATACCCAACTACGTCCTGTAAGGACAAAAGTAGAAACAAGGTGGGTTGAAAACAAAATCTTAAAACAAATCTTTGACCAAAATGCGCTCGAATACCTCGCTTTTGGGGAGAATTTTATTGGGGATTGCCTACGTTCGGAAAATCAAAAGAAAAGGTATTTTCTTTTGTATTCCGCTCACTTAATCGTAACTTGGAGGCGTCAAGCCTCCAAGTTACTCACGTTCGGAAAAACAAAAGAAAAGGTATTTTCTTTTGTTTTTCGCTCACTTAATCGTAACTTTGTACCCTAAATACGAAAAAGATGAAGAAACTTTATATTGAAACCTACGGATGTCAGATGAATGTAGCTGATTCGGAGGTAGTGGCCAGCGTGATGCAAATGGCCGGATACGAACACACTGAAAACCTCGATGAGGCTGATGCAGTGTTTCTGAACACCTGTTCGATACGCGATAACGCCGAACAGAAAATATATCACCGACTCGATGCACTCGATGCCATCAAGCGCAAACGACCACTGATCATCGGCGTGATAGGGTGTATGGCAGAACGCGTGAAGGACGATCTGATAGAAAACCACCATTGCGATCTCGTGGCAGGACCAGACGCTTACCTCACACTGCCCGACCTCATAGCACAAGCGGAAAACGGACATAAAGCCATCAACATAGAACTATCTACCACAGAGACCTATCGCGACATCGTGCCACAACGACTGCATGGCGCACATATCGGAGGATTTGTCAGCATCATGAGAGGATGCAACAACTTCTGCCACTATTGCATCGTGCCCTATACACGCGGACGCGAACGGTCACGCGACGTGGAAAGCATACTCCGCGAAGTGAGAGACCTGCACGACAGAGGCTTCAAAGAGGTGACTCTGCTGGGACAAAACGTCAATAGCTACGGACTGTCGCCATCGGGAAAACGCGAGCCAGGCAGCACATCGTTCGCACAGTTGCTCCATCTCGTAGCGCAGGAGGTGCCCGATATGCGCGTGCGCTTCACCACATCCAATCCGGAAGATATGACAGAGGATATCCTACATGCCATAGCCGAAGAGCCCAATCTCTGTAAACACATCCACTTCCCGGCACAAAGCGGTAGCAACAAGATACTGAAACTGATGAACCGCAAATACACCCGCGAGCAGTATTTAGAGCGCGTGGAAGCCATACGCCGCATCATTCCCGGTTGCGGACTGACCACAGACATCTTCGTGGGCTACCACGACGAGACTCCCGAAGACCATGAGGAAACGCTCTCGCTCGTGCGTGAATGTCAGTTTGACTCTGCCTTCATGTTCAAATACAGTGAACGCCCAGGCACCTATGCTGCCAAACACCTGCCCGACAATGTGCCGGAAGAGGTGAAAATAGAACGACTGAACGAACTGATTCGCCTGCAAACAGAGGTCAGTGCCGCACAAAACCGCAAAGACGAGGGCAAGGAGTTTGACGTGTTGATAGAGTCGTTCAGTAAGCGTTCGCGCGAACAACTCATGGGACGCACCGAACAAAACAAGGCGGTGGTGATGGATAAGAAAGGACATCACATCGGCGAAACCGTACGCGTGCGTATCACAGGAAGTACCAGTGCAACATTATTCGGCGAGATACTATGAGAGAATTTATCAATGTGTTGAGGCGCTTCGTGCCTCCCTATAAGAAGTATCTGGTGTTGTCGGTGGTGTTCAACATCCTCTCGGCAGTACTCAACATCTTCTCGTTTGCCGCACTCATACCTATCCTGCAAATCATATTCAAAACCGGCGACGGTAAGGCTGCCACCGGTTGGATGGCATGGGACTGGGGCAATGCGCAAGAAGTATTGATGAACAATCTCAACTACTACGTCAACACCCTGTTGGCAGAACATGGACAGACCACCACACTGCTCTTCATCGGACTGTTTCTGGCTTTTACCACCATGCTCAAAACGGGGGCCTACTTCCTCTCATCGGCTACCATCGTGCCCATCCGCACGGGGGTGGTGCGCGATATTCGCAACCAGCTCTATCGGAAAATCACGGCGTTGCCCCTCGGATTCTTCAGCGAGGAACGCAAAGGCGATATCATTGCCCGCATGAGTGGCGACGTGCAAGAGATAGAATCGAGCATCATGTCGAGTCTTGACATGCTTTTCAAAAACCCCGTACTCATTGTGGCATACTTCACCACACTCGTCTTTATATCATGGCAACTCACCGTGTTTACCCTCGTCATCGTGCCCGTTATGGGATGGTTCATGGGATTTGTGGGCCGTAAGCTCAAAGCCAAATCGATCAAGGCACAATCGCTATGGAGCGACACGATGAGCGTGGTAGAGGAAACCCTCGGCGGTCTGCGCATCATCAAAGCATTCTGTGCCGAGGAAAAGATGCGACAGAAGTTTGACCGCATCAATACAGGCTACCGCAATGATATCATGCATGTGAACATTCGCCAACAGCTGGCACACCCCATGAGCGAGTTTCTGGGCACTGTGATGATCGTCATCGTGTTGTGGTTTGGCGGTGTATTGGTGCTCAACTACCATGCCCTGTCGGGTCCGACATTTATCTACTACATGGTTATCCTCTATTCCATCATCAATCCGCTGAAGGAGTTTTCAAAGGCTGGCTATAACATTCCGAAGGGATTGGCATCGATGGAACGTGTGGATAAGATACTCATGGCTGACGACAGCATCAAGGAGTCAGACCATCCGCAGCATATCCAGCAGTTTGAACATCAGATTGAACTGCGCAATGTGTCGTTCCGTTATGGCGACCAGTGGGTGTTGCGACATATCAACCTCACCATTCCAAAGGGAAAAACCATTGCCTTGGTAGGACAGAGCGGTAGCGGCAAATCGACACTGGTCGATCTCATTCCCCGCTATTACGATGTGCAAGAGGGCGAAGTGCTTATCGATGGCATCAATGTGAAAGACCTCGGCATACAGGATTTGCGACAGTTGATCGGTAATGTGAACCAAGAGGCGATACTCTTCAACGACTCGTTCCGCAACAATATCGCCTTCGGTGTGGAGACTGCCACCGATGAACAGGTGGCGGAAGCCGCACGCATAGCCAATGCCTACGACTTCATCATGCAGAGCGAACAACAGTTTGATACCAATATCGGCGACCGCGGCGGACGCCTGTCGGGCGGTCAGCGTCAGCGTGTCAGCATTGCACGTGCGATATTGAAAAATCCTCCAATACTCATACTCGACGAAGCTACATCGGCACTCGATACCGAGAGTGAGCGCTTGGTACAGGATGCACTGGAGCGACTGATGAAGCAGCGCACCACCATAGCCATTGCCCACCGACTCAGCACCATACGCAATGCCGACGAGATATGTGTGCTCCATGAGGGACATATCGTAGAGCGTGGCACCCACGAGTCACTCCTGGCGATGGATGGATTCTATAAACGACTCAACGATATGCAGAACTTAGGATAAGCCACTGTGGTGGCATCCGACAGGAAAACAACATCAACACGATCAACAAACAAGGGTAACAACGATGAAAGGTATCATAGGAAGATTCCAACTCATGCTGGGCGACTATATCAAGATGATAGGCATCTTTATAGCCGCGAAGCTCTGTTTCATGCTCGCACTGCGCAGCAACCATCCGTTTGAAGGGGCTGACGTCTGGCAAGTGGTGAAGCACGGACTGTCGCTCGACCTCTCTACGGCACTCTATCTGACGATTGTGCCCTTCTTGGTGATGGCGGTATCGGTGTGGTGGAAGCGCACGGAGGTGTTGCGCAAAGTTCTCAACGGCTATTATGCCGTAGTGGCTTTCATCCTCGCCTTGGCATTTGTGGCTGATACGAGCCTTTATCCGTTCTGGGGATTCAAGCTCGATGCCTCCTGTTTACAGTTTCTTTCCACTCCAGGTGACGCTTTTGCCAGCGTCAGCATAGGTTATATCGTGTGGAGAGTGGTGATCATAGCAGTGGTGACAACGGTGATTGCCGTGCTGATGATGCGTTGCAGATGGCATTTCAAAGTGACCTGCCGCCGCTGGATAGCCATGCTGCTGATGGTGGCAACGGTGCCGTTGATGGTCATCGGTATTCGTGGCGGATTGGATGAATCGACCACCAATATCGGACAGGTGTATTTCTCGCAGAACCAATTCCTCAATCACGCAGCGGTCAACCCGGTGTTTAGTTTTCTGGCATCGATGGAAAGAACTGCCAGCGACCAGACAGACTACCACTATATGGACGATGAAACATGTGAGAAACTGACTGCACAACTCTTTCCCACAACGAGTACAGACACTGATTCGCTACTCACCACGCAGCGTCCTGACATCATCGTCATCTTGCTGGAAAGTGCGGGAGGCGAGTTTACTGATATCGGTGGACGTACCGACATCATGCCGAATCTATGCCGACTGACGCGCGAAGGCATCTATTTCGACAACTGTTACGCCAATTCGTGGCGCACCGACAGAGGAACGCTATGCACTTGGAGCGGCTATCCATCGTTTCCTACCACCTCTGTGATGAAGATGCCGGCTAAGTCGAGAAGTCTCCCCAACATGGCAGCAACGCTTGCCCGACAGGGTTACAATACCCACTATCTATACGGTGGCGACATCAATTTCACGAATATGAGAAGTTATCTCGTGGGCGGAGGTTTCAGTCAACTGACGTGGAAAGCTGACTATAGCCAGGAAGAACAACAGTCGGCGGAGTGGGGCGTACGCGATGATATCACGTTTGAAACGTTGAGGCAACTGACAGATACCATGGCGAGACCCTATCTCATCGGGTATAGCACCCTCAGCAGTCATGAGCCATGGGATGTGCCTGTGCATCGTTTCGATGACAAAGTGCTCAATGCGTTCTATTATCTCGACCAGTGTATCGGTCAGTTCATTGCCCAGTTGAAGCAATCGCCACAGTGGAAGAACACCTTGGTGGTGATGCTGCCCGACCATGGTATCAACTATAAAGACATTGACGAAACGCATCAGGTGAGAAACCACATACCCATGCTATGGGTGGGAGGCGCAGTCAAAACTCCTAAGCGCATCAGTAAGCTATGCAACCAAACAGACTTGGCTGCCACACTGTTGGCACAGCTGGGCATCGACCATGCTGACTTTGGCTTCAGCCGCGATGTGCTGAGCAACTCCTATAGCTATCCCTTTGCCTATCATACCTATAATAATGGATTCTCACTGGTGGATTCTACGGGATATGTGGTCTATGATCTGAACTCAGAAAAGGTGATTGCCGGCAACTCAACGGATAAGGAACGACTCGTCAGGATGGGTAAGGCGCTGTTGCAAAAAACATCGGCGGACCTGAAAAAACGATAAACGAAAGGACTGAAAATGAAACAACTGAAATACATAGCACCGTTGGTGGCGGTGGCATACAATATGATTTTGGCATACGCTGTCTATATGTTGGCGCGTGTGGCATACTTGCTTGACAACTGGACACACTTTGCTGAGAACATGACATTCAGCCATTTTCTCAGTCTGTGCAGGGGCGGACTGGTGTTCGACACCGCTGCACTCTTGGTGACCAACGGCTTGTGGATGGTGCTCATGCTATTGCCGCTATGGTTGAAGGAACGTTTCTGGTATCACCGCATGTGTCGCATCTTGTTTGTAACCATCAACGGTTTGGCTCTGGTGGCCAATCTGTGCGATGCTGCCTACTTCCCCTTTACCATGCGACGCACTACCACAACGGTGTTTAGCGAGTTTCAGAACGAAGGAAACCTCGGTGGCATCGTCATGAAAGAACTGCTCCACCACTGGTATTTCGTGGTGCTGGCAGTGGTTGTCATCTATGGATTGTGGCGCTTATACCGTTCGCCAAGAATGGAAGCCAAGTGGCTGTCGCCCTGGCGCTACGCTGTGGCAATGGTGTTGTCGCTGGCGGTAGTCACTCCATTGGCTATCGGTGGCATACGTGGAGGATTCACAAAGGCTGTGAGACCCATCACTGTGAGCAATGCCAATCAATATGCTGAGCGGCCCAGCGAGGCAGCACTGGTGCTCAATACGCCGTTCTCACTCTATCGTTCGATAGGTAAATCGGTCTTTGTGGTGCCCACCTATTATCATAACGAGGCAACCATGGCAGCTATCTATACACCGGTGCATGCTGCTGCAGAAGGTCCGATGAAGAAGAAAAACGTGGTGGTACTCATCGTGGAGAGCTTCGGCAGGGAGTATATCGGTGCGCTCAACCGCGATTTGGAACAGGGAACATACAAGGGATATACGCCCTGTGTGGATTCATTGATAGGTCGGAGCGTCACGTTTAAATACAGTTTCTGCAACGGCAGAAAGAGCATTGACGGCATGCCCAGCGTACTTTCCAGTATTCCAATGTTTGTAGAACCATTCTTCCTCACACCATCAGCCATGAACGATGTGGGCGGTTTGGCATCTATGTTGGCAGGGGAAGGCTACCAAACAGCATTCTTCCATGGCGCACAGCGCGGATCTATGGGCTTTCAGGCATTTGCCACGAAGACCGGATTCCAACACTATTACGGCAGAGAAGACTTCAATCAGGACAAACGCTTCGGCGGTGATGAAGATTTCGACGGTACATGGGCTATATGGGATGAACCTTTTATGCAGTATTATGCTACGAAGATGGGAGAAATGAAACAACCGTTCATGACAGCACTGTTTACTGCATCGAGCCATCATCCCTTTGTCATTCCCGAAAAATATAAGCAGCGCTTCCCCGAAGAACAGCTCGTCATCCATAAATGTATTCGCTATACGGATATGGCGATAGGCAAATTCTTCCAAACGGCATCGCGCCAACCATGGTTTAAAAACACTATTTTTGTGTTGACGAGCGATCATACCAACCTCAGTAACCATCCCGAATTTCAGTCAGACCTCGGTGGTTTCTGTTCGCCCATCATCATCTATGCACCCGATGGCAGTTTGACACCGGCGATAGAAGACAAGGTGGCGCAGCAAATAGATATACTGCCAACAGTCATGGGACTGTTGAATTACCCCAAGCCCTACTGTGCCTTTGGCATCGATGTGTTGCAGACAGCAGGCAAAGACACATGGGCAGTGAACTATCTCAACGGCATCTATCAGTATGTCAAATATGGTTATGTGTTGCAGTTTGACGGTCAGAAGACCAAAGCCATCTATCGGTTGGATGACAGACTGATGCAGCGAAATCTGAAAGGTCGTGTTGATGTGGAGCAAAAAATGGTGCGCGAGCTCAAAGCCATCATACAGCAGTACATGGAACGAATGACGCAAAACAGGCTGAAACTCTGAGCAGAAGGAGAAGATGAATAGCGATTGAAAACTATTCAGAAGTGCCTTTGGGGTATCTATTCGCGTCGTCGAATCACCTTGCCATCCACTGTTTCATAAAAACGGTTGAACTTTTCGCGTGTACGCTTCCATCGGTTGTGACTCCAAAGCCATAATTCAGGGCGCTTACGAATAGTATCTTCCAACAGTTGGAAATAACGGTCGGTAATGGCATATTCAGGCATTTTGTCCGGTTCGCGCGTCACGAGTTTGAATTCTACTTCATAATATCCACGCTTGACACGGCTCACTTCCATATAAAACACCGCATGGTTCATGCTGCGGGCAATACGCTCTGTGCCGGTAAGTACGGGTGTGTCGTGGTGAAGGAAATTGCACCAGTGGTGGATATTCTGCCACATCGGCACCTGATCGGATATGTAGCCGATCACAACGGGTTGTCCTTCTTTGCGGTATCTCACCATTTCGCGCAGTGTATTATTCATGGCAATACACTTTGCACCGAATCTTTGGCGCATGCGAAGAAACAGTTTATCGAAGTCTTTATTCTCCAATGGATGGTAAATCTGTCCACAATGTGCCTTGGGCGTAACCCACAAAGGCAGTGAAGTAATCCACTCCCAGTTGCAATAGTGACCCAGATAGATCGCACACGACTGTCCGCTTTCCACCACCTCGTTGATGCGTTCAGCGCTTTTGAACACCATTCGGCGTTTTATTTCTGCCTTGCTCATGGTCAACAGTTTGATACTTTCTACCATATAATCGCAGAAGAAGTGGTAAAAGCCGCGTTCCACATCTTGGTGTTCCTCGGCGGTCATCTCAGGAAAAGCAGTGACAATATTGGTCCAGACGGTGCGACGACGGTAGCCCACGATACGGTAGAGCACCAGATACAATACGTCTGACAGAACATAAAGTACGCGGAGTGGCAACAGCGAAATGATGTACCACAGGGTAAAGACGATGTAATAGAGGATTTTTTTCATATCTGTGAGGATTTGTCGTCTGCAATTCTTGCCTTCCCCTCATAGGTCAGCAGGTCGTCACGGGTGTATTTATATTGTTTGCTGGCTAATGATGACGTCTCGTCGAAATGGTTGGATTCCACATCAAAGATACCGCACATCAGTTCATAGACTAAGTCGTTGGTGAAATATCTGTTGCTATTGGCTTTGAGTGCCTCTACGCGTTCGGGATGACAAGACAGGTATTCGTCGGAGAGATGAATGAAGAGCGGGATGCGCGTGGCGCCGAATCCAGAGAAATTGGGCGATCGATGGCGGTCGGGAACAGTAGCGTGATCGCTGAAATAGACCATGGCCTGGAGGTTCAGGTGTGTCTTGGCATACTCATAGAACTGCTCTAAAACGCTGTCAGTATAGCGAATGGAGTTTTCAAAGTTTGCTATATTGTCCTGTACTCCACGTTCGCCCCATACGGTACGGTCTGCCGGATAGCGGTTGAGGAAATTGAAATGGCTACCTTTCAGATGCAGCACGAGGAGGTTGTTGACATTGGGATCGAGTTCTTCGAGAAATGCTGTCATGCTTTCATCGTATTGCACCTTTCCCAAATCCTGCTTCGTCCATTTCGCTACATCGGCGGTGTTTGCCACCAAAGTGATAGGTGTATCGTTGGCACCAAGGTGTCCTTGGTTGCTATACCAGTGTACTCTGTATCCTAACCGGTGTGCAATATCGATGATAGAACAGGAGTCGTAGAATTGGCGTCCGTTGTATTGGTTGTATTCGGTAAGGGCTTTTTCCAGCGACTGCACGGTGTGCATGGCGCAACTGTAGGCATTTGGAAACAGAATGGTACGCCTGTTGTCCTCCGTCATGCGGCGCATCCATGGCGTCGTGTCGTGTTCCATGGGTGTAAAGGCACTCATATAGTCACGAGATGCAGACTCTCCAATCACCATCATGATGGTTGACGGACGTTGGAAAGCCTTTCCTAAGGGTTTGACGTGAAGGTCCTTCAACCGTCGTTCCATTTCGCTGACATACCGATGGTCGTTGGCTGCATACTCTCGGATATCTAACCAGAGGCGAACAATGCCGGAGCGGACGAACATGCCGCGGTGGGGTTTGAAGATATACCAAGCGAAAAAGAGGGCAACGGCAACAAGCAGTGCAATCTTCCACGGTGTTTCTGGTACTGTTGTGTTGTGGTTTCCGACGATGAATCCAGCAAGCAGTGCCACGATGGCCATCAGTAGCAGCACCACTTTCCATAAGGGATAGGAACGTGAAAACTCAATGATTTCGTTGGGATGCGAGTCCTGTACGATCTTCATGCCATTGGCATCGATACATGTTCCATAGAGCATATAATAGACCCACAAGGATATACTGATCAACAGGAGCATCCATTCAGCAATGGCGGCAATCACTCCGCCCCCTAAAAGACCGATGGCGGCGAAGAGGCCGAAGAAGTATATGCCACATGAAATCTCACCATAGTTTTCGTAGTCGGGTGATATTTTGCGGTTGGTGAGGTGGAATATCAGCGGATAAGTTATTGCCCATACAGCTCCAGAAAGTGCAGCAAGTGCAAGAGGCATGTTGGGTTGTGCTCCGACGATGGCGATGGGAAGCCATACCAATATGGCGGCAGCAGCAAAGCGGCGGGTCTGTTGCCCGCGTGCGCTATGGCTCATGCCCTTGTTACATCCATAATAGATGGCACAACTGGCGGCAAATGTCAGCAATAGTCCGATGGCTATTGTCCAAAATTGTATAGTTACCATAGTACAAAGGTAGTGCAAACCGAGCGAAATACAAAGAAAAACCTCGTTTTTCTTTTATTTCCGAGGTGCCGCCTACCTTGGGGCTGTCAAGCCCAAAGTAGTGCAAACCGAGCGAAATACAAAGAAAAACCTCGTTTTTCTTTTATTTCCGAGGTGCCGCCTACCTTGGGGCTGTCAAGCCCAAAGTAGTGCAAACCGAGCGAAAAACAAAGAAAAAGCTCGTTTTTTCATTTATTTCCGAGGTGCCGCCTACCTAAGCGACGCGGTCGTAGGGGAGTGATGGCGAGACAATACAGCCTTTATTTTCCTTTCAAGCGACACATGATGTAGGGCACTGCCAAGCGTGCAACAAACTTGATTCGCTGTGGGAAAGGAATGGTTTCGCATACCACTTTGATGTTGTCGAACAGTCCTGACGATCGCTTACTGTTAGACACACCGGTGGTGTCGAAGATGGCTATCGGTATATTGATATACTGGAAACGAGCCCCCTGTTGATACTGTTGGATGAAAAACTTATAGTCTGCTGACAGTCTGTGGTGTATGTCGAATGGAATATCGACAAGACATTGTCGTCTGACAAACACACATTGATGGCAAAAGAGCATGCGGTGGTAGAGGCGGTAGTGCGCTGGTGCAGCCTTGACATGGTTGTCTTTAACCACATCACCATAGACAATGTCCGCTGCATCCCATTTGTTGGAGAAAACTTGATGGAGCACATCATCTGTAGCAAAGGTGTCGCCAGCATTCATGAATATCACCCATTGTCCCGAACACCTGCTCACGCCTTTGTTCATGGCGTCGTAGATTCCCTTATCGGGTTCGCTACTCCATTGTGTCACCGTTCCCTGGTCAGCATAGTGCTGTATGATGGCTAAGCTATTGTCGGTAGATTTACCGTCAACCACGATAGTTTCTTTGTTGCCGTATTGTTGTTTTTGTATGCTGTCGAGGGTTTTTTCCAGCATAGCTCCAGCATTGTATGTAACAGTGATAATACTTACCTTTGGAATATTAAGTTCTGTCATGCGTGTTATTTTCGTACAAAGGTAGTGCAAACCGAGAGGAATACAAAGAAAAACCCCGTTTTTCTTTTATTCCCGAGGTGCCGCCTACCTAAGAAATAGGATTTCAAAGGTAGTGCAAACCGAGAGGAATACAAAGAAAAACCAAATAAAGTTGTGCATTTTCTTTGGTTATTCGCTCGCTTAATCGTACTTTTGAGCCTGTGGCTCTTAGGTACTCACGTTCGGAAATGAAAATAAAAGCACGCTTTTATTTTGCATTTCTCTCACTTAATCGTACCTTTGAGGCTTTGCCTCTAAAGTACTCACGTTCGGGAATACAAAAGAAAAACGAGTTTTCCTTTTGCATTCCGCTCACTTAATCGTACCTTTGCAAAAAGAAGGCGGAAGAGTCATATAAAAACTATTCGACATCAGAAACAGGCACATGAACGACAAACTCATCATAGGATTGGATGCCAAACGCATCGTGAGAAACGGAACAGGACTGGGTAGCTATGGGCGGACGCTCGTCAACGACCTGGCGGAACGTCCATTGCAACTGCGCCTTTATGCTCCTGACGCAGGACGCGACGACCTCAGGCAACAGGTGATGGACCATGACAATGTGCAACTCTGCTTGCCCAAACGACCGTTGCCATTGGTGGGAAAGGCATTGTGGCGCAGCCGTGGCATGGTGGCTGACCTACAACGTGACGGAGTGCAGCTGTTTCACGGTCTGTCGGGTGAACTGCCTATCGGTATTCGTCGCCGTGGTATTCCTACTGTCGTCACCATCCACGACCTGATCTTTATGCGCCATCCAGAGTTCTATCACTGGGCTGATGTGCAGATTTACAAGTGGAAATTCCGTCAGACAATCCGTGAAGCCGACCATATTATTGCCATTAGCGAATGTACAAAGCGCGATATTATGGAGCTTGGAGACGTCGATGAGCGGCGCATCTCACTCATATATCAGAGTGCAGCCCATCGTTTTGCAGCCGAAGTCACAGCCGACGAGCGTCAGCGGGTGTGTCAGAAGTACGGCCTGCCGAAGCGCATCATACTGAATGTAGGATCGATAGAAGCACGAAAAAACATGTTGTTGGCGGTCAAGGCACTGCCTTACCTGCCCGAAGACGTGGGACTTGTGATGGTGGGACGCCATACACCATATACTGATACCATCGTCAAGTATGCTGAAACGCACCAACTGACCCACCGCCTGCATATCCTGCATGGTGTTCCCGATGAAGATTTGCCTGCCCTCTATGCTGTTGCTGAGGCTTTTGTATATCCGTCAGTATATGAGGGTTTCGGTATTCCTATCATCGAAGCCATCCGTCAGGGACTGCCTGTGGTGGCCTGTTCCGGATCGTGTTTGGAGGAAGCCGGAGGTCCAGACTGCCGTTATGTGGCGCCCGGCGATGTGCAGGGCATGGCAGATGCACTCCGAAAGTCGCTTGTGGGCGATGCAGAACGCAATGCGCGGATCATAGGCAGTCAGCAGTATATACGTCGTTTCGAGGGTAATACGGTGGCGAGTCAGGTTTATGACCTCTATCAAGAACTGTTGCGGAAACGCCCCTAAATGTTTCTTCCGACGGTTCTCCCTTGTCTTTTAGTGTTCTGACCGCCCCTTTGTGGCATCCTTATCGTTTATAATGGAACAAATCAATTGAGTAGCCGTTTGGCAAAATAATGTACGGGATACCACACGCTGATAAAGCCTACAGCGAGGACAGTGAAGAACACTACGACGATATCCCACGGGTGGACGCTGACAGGATAGGCATCGACCACAAACGAACCTTCGGTAGATCCTAAGCCTATCAAGCCGAACTGCTGCTGCAACAGGCATAGCAACAAGCCGATAGCAATGCCTATCACGGCACCAATGGCGGAAATCATGCGACCTTCGAAGAGGAAGATACGGATGATTTGGCGGTCGCTGGCACCCAGATTGCGTAGGGTCACCACGTCGTTGCGCTTGTCGATCATCAGCATAGAGAGGCTGCCGATGATGTTGAAACAGGCTATGACGAGGATAAAGGTGAGGAAGATATATGCCATGAGCTTCTCTACTTTCATGATGCGGAAGGTGTCTTCCTGCTGCTCATAGCGGTCGCGCACCACAAAACGGGTGCCTGCCATCTCTTGTACCTTGGCTTTCACATGCTCGAAATTGCTACCGGGTTTCAGTCGGAGTTCCAACGATGTGAGTTCTCCGTCGCGGTCAAAGAGGTTGCGGGTGAATTGTATAGCGGTGATAATATACCGCTTGTCGTACTTGCCTTGCTTGATGCTGAAGAGTACGCCCGGTGAATACAACTCGTCTTCCACGAATCCGTCTTGCAGATTAGCCATGTTGATCTGACCTTCGCGCCGTGGCGCATAGATCTTCAGCGGTTCGCGGTAGGTATAACCGATGCCGAGCTGATAGGCTACGCCCAGTCCCAAGATGCCATAGTTCATATCGGCAGCATGGAGTGCATAGTCGCCGTCACCTTCCAAAATCTGGCGGATATGGGTCAGCTTGTCGTAGTTGTCATCCACACCTTTAATCGTCACCATCTGCTGGCGGTCGCCATAGACAGCCAATGCCTGGTCTTCAAGCACATCGGTGGCTACAGCCACCTCGTCCAACTGGCGTATGCGCATCAGCGTAGAATCGTTGCTGGCGGCAGTCTTGCCCTTGGCAGGAGTGATTTTCAACTGTGGGTCGAGCTGCGTGAAAAATGATGCCACCATGTCGTGGAAGCCGTTGAACACGCTCAACGTCACCACTAACGCCATAGACGCCACGGCAACACCTACCACCGAAATGCCGCTGATGACATTGATGGCATTGGTAGATTTCTTGGAGAAAAGATATCTCCGTGCAATGTAGAATGGGAAATTCACAGTGACACTTATTGCTTAAGCAGCTCGTCGATGCGGTCTATGTAATCGAGTGAATCGTCGATGAAGAATCTTAATTCAGGGATGATGCGCAGTTGATGGCGCACGCGGGTACCCAATTCATAGCGTATCTGTGCGCTGGTCTTGTTGATGTTCTCCATAATTTCTTCTCCACGCTCGCTGGGGAAAATGCTCAAATGGGCGGTGCAGATGCTGAGGTCGGGACTCACGCGCACTTGTGTGACGCTGACCATAACACCATGCATGCTGCGTGTCTGTTGTTGGAATATCACGCTAAGTTCCTTTTGAAGCAGTCGTGCAATTTTGTTTTGTCTTGTTTCTTGCATATATATCTATTGATTCCTTTATTTTTGCAAAGTTACACTTTTCCTATCAAAACATCAAGGAAAACGCACACTTTTTCATCCTATCGCTGTCTGATAACTGGATTGCAACGTGCTTCTACCCTTCATGGACAACAGCAAGTCAGAGTGTGGCAACTATGGTTGGGTAGGGTAGGCAACCGCTTTGTGAATGATATGGAAGGTCTCTGGGACTGCGTGTAAACGACTGCTTGTCAGCTGGAAACGTTATTTCCGTTTGTAAATTCAATGAATTTGCTTTGCAATTTCAATGAATTTGCTGAGTAAACTCAATGAATTTGCTGACCAAACTCATTGAATTTCCTTTTATGCGTATATGATTCCAGCATGCTGTGGCTATGCTCTTGATGTGGTACGGATATTCCTTTGGATAGCAAATCAATTTGTTTTCCTTGGCAAATCAATTTGTTTTCCTTGGCAAATCAATTTGAATTCCTCAGCAAATCAATTTACTTTGCTGAGAAAAGTGATGTTTATTGCGGTGCAAAGTATTGAACGCGAGATTGATACATGGCGTTTGTGTGATGTCTGGCAAATAGCTGTTCAGCCGGCAGATAAGTGAGGTATTGCCTTTTGTCGGCAATCAGCATCTGGAAGGATGACTTTTGCGGGATGAGGCATGATAGGAGATTGCAGCGTCTGTTCATGCCCATCGGCTGTTTATCCCAGTGAGATATTCTCCACCTCAACGGGTTCGTGGAGAAACAGTTGAGCCGACTCTTTGAAGCGATCGGGGTTCTCGGTAGTGAGATAATGCACATGTCCGCCTTTTGTGCAACGCTGTTCCATGTCGGGATGGCGATCAAAATACTGGCGGAGCGACTCTGCCACATATTCCCCCTGTGATACGATACGCACGCCACGGGGTATGAATTTATTGATTTTAGGCAGCAGCAAAGGGTAGTGGGTGCAACCTAAAATAATGGTGTCAATCTGGGCATCGAGGCGCAACAACTGATCGACACGCTTCTTCACAAAATAGTCGGCACCGGGAGAATCGGCTTCGTTGTATTCTACCAAAGGAACCCAGAAGGGACATGCCACACCCGAAACCTTGATGTCGGGAAAGAATTTGTGGATTTCCAAGTTGTAGCTCTCGCTTTTAATCGTTCCTTCGGTGGCAAAGATACCCACGTGGCGAGTCTTGGTCAGTGTTCCCACCACTTCGGCAGTGGGACGGATGATGCCCAAGACACGGCGGTTGGGATCTATCAGCGGCAGGTCTTTCTGCTGAATGGTGCGCAGGGCTTTGGCTGAAGCGGTGTTGCAACCGAGGATGACCAAATGGCAACCACGCTCGAAAAGACTGATGACAGCCTGGCGGGTAAACTCATATACCACGTCAAACGAACGTGTGCCGTAAGGCGCACGGGCATTGTCGCCCAGATAGAGAAAGTCGTACTGGGGAAGCAACTGGCGGATTCCATGCAGAATGGTTAGACCGCCATAGCCGCTGTCAAAGATGCCTATAGGGCCTGGATTACTGGGCAACATCGGTAATGACGCTTATCGCAATGCAGTTTTCACAGCCTCGGTCACGTCTTCACCCATCATGGGGTGGGTCCATGCCACAGCCTGTTGGTCGGTATTGATGATAAAGGCAAGGCCACGCGCTATGCCAACACGACCCATGGCTTCGGCAATACGCTTGCGAAGAGGTGCCTCTGCCTTGGCTTTTGCCTGTTCCAAGAGTGCCTGACTCTCTTTCTTGAAGGTGATGTTACGGTCGAGCAAGTCTTGAAGTTCGCTTTGGCGCTTCTGCAAAATAGTCTGCGGCATATCGCGCTGCGTATCGAGAAACTCCTCGTACTTCCGGTTGAACTCGTCTTCTGCACGTTTCTGTTCGGCTGCATACTTCTCGTTGAGCTGCATCATACTGGTCTCAACGGTGGCATATTCATTCATGCTGTGGAGCACGGCATCATAACTGAGATAGCCATACTTCAGGGTGTTGCCATCTGTTGCTACATCCTGGGCAGAAACAGTTAAAGGTAAAAAAGCAAAAAGGCAAAAAGGTAAAACCCATTTTACCGCATTTTTTACCATGCTGTCAAATATCATCTTTTTCATAAGTTTCTGTTGTTTTTATCTTTTTACGTTTTTACTTTTTTACCTTACACATTGTTTATTTCAGTCCGAGCTTGGCTTTTACCTGGGCTGTTACATCAGTAGAAAGGGTTGTGCTGATATAGGGCACGCCACCCTGAACATCCATGATATAGACATAACCACCAGCCTGTCCGACAGCCTTGATGGCGTCGAGAACCTTCACGTTGATAGCCTGAAGCTTCTCACCCTGTGCCTTGTCGAGGGCCTGACGGTTGTCCTGATAGCTCTGCTGGATCTTCTGATACATCTCCTGAAGCTCCTGCTCACGACGCTGCTTGATGTTCTCTGGAAGGTTGGCCTGCTCCTTTTCGTAAGCCTGTGCCTTCTTCTGAAGCTCATCCTGCATGCTCTTCAGATCAGCCTCGTATTGTTTGGTGAGGGCCTCGATCTCGGTGCGAGCCTTGGTAAACTCAGGCATGGCCTGGATGATTTCCTGTGTGTTGAGGTGACCGAACTTCTGTGCGAATGTTGCCAGAGGGGCAAACACCAACAACATTAAAATAAGTTTTTTCATTGTTTAATTGTTTGTTTAGTTATTATTGTTTCTTTCTGTTTTATTTTGAAGTTAGCGTGTGGAACCCAAACGCGACAGTACATCGTCGGAAATGTCGATGCGGGGAGATCCGTAGATGATGCCCGAATCACTCGCACGGTCCAATACCAACTGATAACCGCGTGATTCTGCTACATCGCTCACAGCGTTATATACCAGTTCCTGAATAGGAGCAATGAGTGCGTTGCGCTTCTTGAAGAGTTCACCGTCGGGTCCGAAATACTTCTTTTTAAGTTCGGCAGCCTCGCGCTCCTTCTTCATGACAGCGTCTTGGCGCTCCTTCTTCTGTTCTTCTGAAAGGAACACGACGTCGCGCTGGTAGTTCTTGTACATGCTTTGTGCTTCTGTCTGGATGGCTTCCACCTCTGCCTGCCACTTTTTGGAAATCTGTGTCAGCTGTTCGTTAGCACGCTCGTAGGCTGGAATGTTCTTGAGAATATAGTCCATATCGAGCAATGCAAACTTCTGTGCACTGGCGTTTTGGGGTAGGAATATCATGATGGCTGCAACCAATAGTGCCTTGGCGGCGAGTGCCATCAGTAGGGTTTTGCCCATTGTCTTGTATTCTTGCTTCATATCAACAGTCTCCTTTCTGTAGGTTTTATAAGGTTAGAACTCTTGTCCGAGAATGAAGTGGAACTGGCTGCCGCCCTTCTGGTAGCTGCCGTTGTTATATACCTTGTCAAAGCCATAAGCCCAGTCGATACCCATCATACCTACCATTGGGAGGAAGATGCGGACACCCAGACCGGCAGAACGCTTCATGTCGAAGGGATTAAACTTCTTGGTATCTACCCATGCGTTACCGCCTTCAAGGAATCCAAGACCGTAGATGGTGGTGTTACCCAACATGAATGGATAGCGAAGCTCCAGGGTGAAGCGGTCGTAGGCATAGGCATTATAGTATGCACTCGTGCCTGCAAGATAGGCTGCGGTGTTTGATATCGAACCGTTCTCATAACCGCGCAGACCGACGGTCTCTTCGGCATAACCGGTAGAGTAGCCACTCATACCGTCACCACCCACATAGAAGGTTTCGAAAGGCGACTTCTTGTCTTTATTGTAGGAGCCCAACAGACCGAGTTCGACACGGGTCATCAGCACGAAACACTTCTGACCGCTGGTCAACGCAGTATAGGTCTTTGACTTAAACTTCCATTTGTGGTATTCTATCCAACGGTATTTCTCCTGCAATTCACGCTCGTATGCTGCTGAATAGCGGTCGGTGGCGAGGGTGGAATAGTCTTTGTGGTCGAACAAAGACCATGGTGGAGTGAGCTGTACGGATGCTGAGAACTCTGATCCCTGACGTGGGAAAAGCTGGTTGTCGATAGATGTACGTGACAGCGTAATACCGAGGTTGATGTTGTTACAGTTACCGTTGCTGATGATAAAGTAACTCCAGTCGCGTAGCATATAACGGGTGTATGCCAACTGCATTGACAATTGGAAATAGTCGTCGGGCCAGCGCAAACGCTTACCCCATCCCAATGCTACACCGAACATCTCAATATACTTATCGTCGTCGAGCATAGCGTCGTAGTTGTGACCGAAGTCGTTGTACGAACCAAAACCATACATGTAGTTGAGGTAGTTGTTATAGTAGCTGTTGTTGCGGTAACTGCTTGAAATATCGCTCTGCTTAGAGAAGAAGGCGCTGACGTTTAATGCATTCGGGCGCTTGCCACCAAACCATCCGGTGCTGTAACCTGTAGAGAGCGAGGTATAGTAGCGTCCGTTGGTCTGCAACGACAGTGACAGTTGTTCGCCATCACCGATAGGCATGATACCACGGTGCATCTTGTTCTTACCAAAGAGGTTGCGCATGGAGAAGTTGTTGAGCTTTATGCCGATTCGACCGATTACACCCGTCTGTCCCCAACCCAGTGAGAATTCAAGTTGGTCGTTAGACTTCTGTTCCAATTCCCAGTTGATATCCACGGTGCCGTCCTCATAGTTAGGCTTGATATCTGGGTTGATGGTCTCAGCATTGAAGTATCCCATGTTACCAATCTCACGGGCAGAACGCATCACAGCATCTTTAGAGAAGAGGTCACCGGGCTTGGTACGCAACTCACGGCGAACAACTTCTTCATAGAGGCGGTCGTTACCATAGATGCGTACAGCATTGATGTGAGCCTGCTGGTTTTCGGTGATACGCATCTCAAGGTCGATAGAGTCGCCCACGATATTGACTTCGGTGGGGTCGAGCTGATAGAAGATGTATCCGTTGTTCCAATAGTAGTTACCCACGGCATCTTCATCTTCTTTCAGACGTTTGTTCATCAGTTTCTGATTATAGACATCGCCCTTCTTCATGCCCAAGGCATTGTTGAGGAAGTCGCTGGTGAGTACTGAGTTACCCACCCATTCTATATTGCGGATGTAGTATTGCTGACCTTCATCCACCTTGATATATACGTTGACGTGCTTCTCGTCTTCGTTCCATACCGAGTCTTCCAAAATGGTGGCATCGCGATAACCGAGTTCGTTGTACTTCTCAATCAGGTTTTTCTTGTCGGTTTCGTAGCGTTCAGGGGTGAACTTCTTGGCTTTGAAGAAGTTTTTGAACTTGCCGGCTTCGTGTATCTTGGCAAAGGCTCCGTTCTTAAAGAATGTACCTGTAATCTTGTTTCTCTTGAGTTTTTCGTTGCCTTCGATGATGATGTGGCGCACCTTCATCTTGTCTTTCTTGTCGATATCAACGTCAAGAATCACCTGATCCTTATTGGATACATCGTCGCGCTGAAGGATGCTGATTTCTGCGTTCTTATATCCTTTATCGTCAAAATAGCGCTTGGCGAGAATCTTCGCACGGTCTATCATGTTGGGCGTAATCTGGTTTCCCTTCATAATACCCAGCTTGTTTTCCAAATCTTCGCGTTCGCTCTTCTTCACACCATTATAGTTGATGCGGCTTACGCGTGGGCGAGTGCCGAGATGGATGCAGAGATAAATCTTTGAACCTACGATAGAGTCGGCAGTGATAGCCACTTTCGAGAACAGTCCGTGACGCCAGTAACGCTTCACGGCATCGGTGATTTCAGAACCTGGTACACTGATGACTTGACCTACGGAGAGTCCTGACAGACCTGTCAGCACATAGTCTTCGTAACCTTCTACGCCTTTTACAGCTATACCGCCAATCTCACAAACACGCGGTGTGCCTGTATAGGAGATTTCGGGATTGGTAATCACATCCTGTGCTTTAACAGCGGCAGGAAGGAAGAGTATGGTGCAAAGCAGCATCATGCACTTTGCCATGTCTGTCAATTTGTTGGAATAGAATATATTTCTCACTTTACTAATTATTTCCGTTGTTATTTCTCTTCATTTTCCACCTGTGCTTCGGTCTTGCCAAAACGACGTTGGCGCTGTTGGTAATTGGCAATGGCTTCGTGCAACGCTGCTTCATCGAAGTCGGGCCAGAATGTATCACAGAAATACAATTCTGAATAGGCTATCTGCCACAGCAGATAGTTGGAGATGCGCAATTCTCCGCCTGTACGTATCAGCAGTTCGGGATCTGGCATGAAATTGGTTGCCAGATGCTGGCTGATGGTGGTGTCGTCGATGGCATCAACAGACAGGGTGCCTTGTTTCACTTCTGTTGCGATATCACGCATGGCTTTGGTGATTTCCCATTTCGACGAATAACTCAACGCTACTACCAAGGTCATGGTAGTATTGTTGGCAGTATGCTCTTCGGTCTCGCGTAGTTTCTGAACGACAGACTCTGGCATTCTTGAGATATCGCCAATGACGCGGAAGCGTACATTGTTCTTCATGAAGAGTTCGTCTTCGAGTGATGTGAGTATCAGTCCCATCAGTGCTGTTACCTCGTCAGCAGGGCGGCTCCAGTTCTCTGTAGAGAATGTGTATAGTGTCAGATACTTAACTCCCAGTTTGGCAGACTCCGAGGTGATGCGTTTTACAGCCTCTACACCGGCTTGGTGTCCATAGCTACGCTCTTTACCTCGCTGTTGTGCCCAACGCCCGTTGCCATCCATGATAATGGCAATGTGCTCGGGGATGCGTGTCATATCCAGTTGCTTGTTCATAGTCATTTATATATCGTTGTTACACGTTTTGCATTTTCTCCAGATGTCGTATGTCAGTGACAACCGCAGGTGGCTGTAACCATCGGTATTCTTGAAGAGTCCACTGCTCTTGATGCCGTATGGATCTGCCACACCGTCGATTTTATCGCTGGTTGTGAAGTGTATGGTCCATTCCATTGCGACATTGGTACGGTCGCCTATCTTGTATTTCACACCTGCGCCAATTGGCATGTTGACAGCTGCTTCTGTCTTTTCCGGTTTTGCGATGGTGGCTCCGATACCTATATATATATAAGGTGTAAACCGTTGCGCTCCCCGATATTCATGTCCTGTGCCGTAGGGCCAGAAGTTATATTCATACCTCATGCCTATGTCTGCCACCGAATGTTTGAAGCTCATGGGCTCCAAATCCGGATAGTAGGTGTTGGCATGGGTTGACGATCCTTTCAGTTGTCCCCAACTGATATTGGCAGCCAGTGCCATGCGTGGATTGAGGCGATAGCGTCCTACGAGGGTCAGCATGGGTTGCTGGTTGCGTAGCGGATTGCCGTTGAAATCGCCTTCATAGGCCACCAGTCCTATTGCCCCGCCTATCTCGGCTCGATATTCGGGAGCGTCCTGTGCACTGGCATGTATGGTCAGTGTGAGGAGAACCAGTGTTTGCAGTATCTTTCTCAAAGATAGTTTCGTTCTTTTACCACGCCAGTTTGTTGAGTCTGCCGCGCCATACTTCGCCGTTTGCTCCGCCGAAGAGCCAGATATTCACACCGTCTGATGTGGCGGCATAGCGTGTAGTGCTGGTGTCGAAATCGTTTGGCAGTTGGTAGTACTTGTTCTTTTTCCAAGTGATACCGTTGTCGCGCGACTGGTAGATATAGGTAAAATTGCCATTCACCGTACCGATGGCGAGTACGCCGTCATCGTAGGGCACCAGTGTGAGGTTGTCGAGTTGTGGCAGTTCGTATCTGTTGCCGTCGGCTTCCATATATACCCATTGTCCTGGCTCGCTATGATAGTTGTATTCTGCAATCTTTCTCCATACCACGGCAGCTTTGGCGTTTGCTGTACTGTTGCCTGCCATAACGACATAGTCGGTAGAGTCTGCCATGTTCATTGGATAGCATGTCGTGGCGACTGGCGCTGTGGGTAGGAGTGATTCGCTTGCGTCGATGGCATCGGCTTGCCACTGGTGTCCACCGTCGCGTGATACCATGAGTTTGTTGTCGGCAGTCATGCCGTAGAGTTCTTTCTTGCTTGCACCGATGAGTTTGGCAATAGCTGTTGTCTCGCCAATCTCGTCCCATTGGCTACCGTCGGCAGTGCGCAACAGCATGTTGCCGTTCATCATGTAGATAGAATCTGCATTTGCCACGGTTTGTTTGTATGCTCCTGCGGTCAGCGGTGTGTTGATGTTGGGAGTGAGTGTAGTCCATTCGTTGCCATCGGTGGTGGTATAGCCAACGGTAGTGCCGCCATCGTTGCCGAATACGAAGATACGCTTGCCCAATACCATGGCCTTCATGCCAGAGAGTGCTGCCAACTGGTTGTTGTCAGCCATTTGTTTCCATCCAAAGGCATCGCCGTCTTCTTGGTGGACATTCACTTTGATGGTGTATTTCTGATACGACATACCATCGGTAGCATAGACACGGGCTTCGCGTGGTTGCGAAAAGTCGATGCTGTCTGATGAGGTGTAGAATTTCAGTGAGTCGTTGTTGAGGTTTTTGATGACTACTATGCCATTGTTCTTTGTACCTATGGTGCATACCACCTTTGACGCATCAATACCCAAAGGCAGTGAGTCGGGGTTGAAGATGACGTGATTGATCTGGTCGATGTTGAATTTGTAGCTTGATGCTGCTACGCTTGTCTTGTAGATAGAGTCCTTTCCTGCTGCTGTTGTTGTGTGCAGATAGCGGTTGAGTGTGCCCAAGGTAAACGACGTGATTGCGGCGTCGTTATAATATACGGCCTCATCATCGTTAGACTTCAGACATGATGTCAAAACAGCTATGACCAACAGCATGCATGCTGCATTTACGAGTTTTTTCATTTGAAATATTTCAATTTTGGATGCAAATTTACTCACAATTCTGCAAATAGCGTCATATTTGGTGCTTTTATTAAGTAAATTATATGATAATGTGACATATTTTAGAATTTCTAAACATAAAAAGAGTGTGACATGAATAGCTCAAGTCGCACTCTTGTTGTTAACGGACATTCGTGTGTGTCAATGTTATTAGGCACATGACAGCCGATATTGCCACAGTCGCCAGAATGGCCATTGTGTGTAAATCAAACATAATTAATTAGAATTCTTGTCTATTAGTTCCTAAATAAATCTTTTACCTTTATCTCTCAATTGCGGGTGCAAAGTAACTACATTTCTTTCAGATGACCATCGTGTAGAGGTCTTTATTTTGTCGGTTTGCTATGTTTCTTTGACTTCTGTCAATTTCTGAAAGAAGGTGTATAACAAAAAAAGGCCCGTTTCCATGGAGGAAACGAGCCATATTTAGAATGAATAGACGGGTCTATTAGAGTTTTGGACCAGCAGCTACGAGAGCCTTACCAGCCTCGTTGCCCTCATACTTCTTGAAGTTCTTGATGAAGCGGGCTGCCAGATCCTCAGCCTTCTTGTTCCACTCTGCAGCGTCAGCGTAAGTGTCGCGTGGGTCGAGAATGTTGGTGTCAACACCCTCAAGCTGTGTGGGAACTTCGAAATCGAAGTAAGGAATCTTCTTGGTAGGAGCGTTCAGGATAGCGCCACCGAGGATAGCGTCGATGATACCACGAGTGTCGCGGATAGAGATACGCTTGCCAGTACCATTCCAACCAGTGTTTACGAGATAAGCCTTGGCACCGCTCTTCTCCATCTTCTTCACGAGCTCTTCAGCATACTTGGTAGGATGCAACTCGAGGAATGCCTGACCGAAGCAAGCAGAGAAGGTTGGAGTAGGCTCGGTGATACCGCGCTCTGTACCAGCCAACTTAGCGGTGAATCCGCTGAGGAAGTAGTACTTGGTCTGCTCAGGAGACAGGATAGATACTGGAGGCAGTACGCCGAATGCGTCGGCTGACAGGAAGATAACGTTCTTGGCAGCAGGACCTGCGCTACGACCGTTCACCTTCTTCACGATCTTCTCGATGTGCTCGATAGGATATGATACGCGGGTGTTCTCAGTTACGCTCTTGTCTGCGAAGTCGATCTTGCCGTCGGCAGCAACTGTTACGTTCTCGAGCAGAGCGTTGCGCTTGATAGCACCGTAGATATCGGGTTCGCTTTCTTTGTCGAGGTTGATAACCTTTGCATAGCAACCACCTTCGAGGTTGAATACGCCTTCGTCGTCCCATCCGTGCTCGTCGTCACCGATAAGCAGACGCTTAGGATCGGTAGAAAGAGTGGTCTTACCTGTACCAGAGAGACCGAAGAAGATTGCGGTGTTCTTACCTTCCATATCGGTATTGGCTGAGCAGTGCATAGAAGCAATGCCCTGGAGAGGCAGGAAGTAGTTCTGCATAGAGAACATACCCTTCTTCATCTCACCGCCGTACCATGTGTTGATGATGCACTGTTCGCGTGAAGTGGTGTTGAAGGCTACGCAAGTTTCTGAGTTGAGGCCGAGCTCTTTGAAGTTCTCAACCTTAGCCTTAGAGGCATTGTAGATAACGAAGTTAGGTTTGAAGTTCTCCAGTTCCTCTTTGGTAGGCTGGATGAACATGTTGGTAACAAAGTGTGCCTGCCATGCTACTTCAACGATGAAGCGTACAGCCAGACGTGTTGCCTCGTTGGCACCGCAGAAAGCATCAACTACGTAGAGCTGCTTGTTGCAGAGCTCCTTGATAGCGATATCCTTAACTTTTGCCCAAACCTCCTCGCTCATGGGGTGGTTGTCGTTCTTGTATTCTTCGGTGGTCCACCAAACCTTATTGTGGCTCTGTGCATCGTCAACGATGTACTTGTCCTTAGGAGAACGTCCGGTGTAGATACCAGTCTTTACGTTTACTGCGTTGAGCTCAGTGTTCTGACCTTTATCGAAACCAGTCAGTCCTGCCTTTGTCTCCTCTTCAAAGAGAAACTCATACGAAGGATTGTGAGCGATCACGGTTGAGCCTGTGATGCCATACTGTGTCAAATCTAACTTTGCCATAATAATGAAAAATATTTTAGTTTGAAATTACTATTATCCGTTTTACGGCGCAAAGTTACAAAGAATTCCGAATTTACTGGTCGGCTTTTAGTTTTTTTAGCGTTTAGATGAGCCATTTTTTGGTTAAAGTAGTTAAAAATGGGTGGTCTCGCAAATAATTGTCACGCTGACTTTGCAAAATTCCGCGAACATTTCTTATCTTTGCGGTCAAAAACCGAAGCAATCTATGAAAATTATCAATTTCGATGAAGAGAACAGCGTGATGCACCTCTATATGGCTGAATTGCGCGACAAGAATCATCAGCGCAACCGCCTGTTGTTCCGTAATAACATCAAGCGTGTGGGTGAGTTGATGGCTTATGAGATATCTAAGACGCTCGATTACAAGTTGAAATCTGTTACCACACCGTTGGGCATTTGTGATATTCAAGTGCCTAAAGATGAAATTGTTGTAGGTACTGTATTGCGTGCGGGCTTGCCTTTCCATGAAGGATTCCTTCAGGTGTTTGACCGTGCAGAGAATGCTTTTGTGTCTGCCTATCGCATGTACACCAACCGCGAGCATACCGAAGTGGGCGTTCATACCGAGTATATGGCATCGCCCAGCATTAAGGGCAAGACTTTGATACTTGTTGATCCGATGCTGGCTACAGGTGGTTCGATGGCTGCTGCCATTGAAGCGCTTTGCAAAACAGGTAAGCCTCGCAAGATACATATCGCCAGTGTGATAGCTACACAAGAGGGAATTGATACCATTCGTCCTGTGTTGCCCGACGATGCCACTGTTTGGTGTGCCGCCATTGATGGCGGAATGAATGAACACAAATATATCATTCCTGGTTTTGGCGACTGTGGCGACCTTTGCTACGGTGAGAAATTATAATCCTTTGGCACCATTGTCTGCATTGGACAATGGTGCTTCTATCTTATAATTTGGCGTGCTACGCAACCGATAGGTGCGTACTCATGGCATCGGCAGTATTGCCACACGTTGGGAGGTGTGGCAATACTGCTTACACCTATTATATAATTATAAGAATGGGGGTGGTGTGTAGTTTTGACGATTATTGGAATGGTAAGACAGTTTCATGTCAAGTATTGATGACCTCTGTGGACTTTATGTCAATGCAGCCGAACAGTTTGTGAGATTCGCAAAAAGTGAGAAGCGTGTACTTGAGTTCACCCAATCTGCCGATTTGTAATGATAGCTCCCGAAATCGTAGTAGAGCAAATCGTGGTCAATCCTGATAACTCCCGTTATAGTTACTTTGGTAACGGTTTCTCCTTGTAGGCTTTGTCAGGAAGAAGTGGTGGAGGTCGTGTATTCCTCTATGTTGCGCACAAGGTGCTCATGCTCAAAAAAATAACAATAATTTTGCAGTTTCAATTATTTATAGTAATTTTGCAATCGGTTAGCAGAGCGCTAACTAAGGGGTGCTACCTACTCGTAGAAGAGACGGAGGCTGAGAACATACCCATAGAACCTGTACAGGTAATGCTGTCGTAGGAATTTTCCTTGGACTACGTTCTTTCCCCCTTTATATAGTTTAAGGTTTATAACAAACATTCAATGAAAAGATTAAACAGGATTGCATTCAGTGTGGTGTGCTGTGTTTTTGCCAGTCAAGCCGTATGGGCACAAGCCACAATCGACACCGTCAAGGTGCACCAGCTGAATGAGGTAGTAGTAAAAGGTGTACGTGCAGCCAAGGAAGCTCCTTATGCCGTAGCCAACATTAAGAAATCAGAACTCCAGCAATTTTCTCGTACAGGAAAGGAACTCCCATTCCTCCTTTCGCGCACACCCGGCATCCTTGCATGGGGTGAGAATGGATTGGGCACTGGTACCAGCTATATGCGTATTCGTGGTGCTGCAGGTAGCCGCATCAATGTCACCCTCGATGGTGTAGCCCTTAACTCTCCTGAGGATCAGACCGTGTTCTGGGCCAATATGAACAGCTATGCCGCTCTTTTGGGTAGTGTGCAGATTCAGCGTGGTGTTGGTTCATCTACCAATGGTGATGGAGCCTTTGGTGGTAGCATCTCTATGGCTACTGCTTTCCCATCGCTTATCCCTACCGCAGAGGTGACAGGTTCGTTTGGTAGCTTCAACACCTATAATACAGGTGTCAGCTTCTCAACAGGTTTGTTGGGCAAACACCTGATCTTCGACGGTGCCTATCATGAGACCGCTACCGATGGCTATATCGATGGAACATCAGGACGATCAGGTTCTTACTATGGTGGACTGACATGGCTTGCTGACAATTTCAAGGTGAGCTACAAGAATATCGGCAACTTTGAAAAGACCGGCCAGGCATGGAGTGGTGTGCTCGCCAGCGACTATGACACCAACTTCACGTTGATGAGCGATGGTATCTATACCTATAAGGATATGGATGCTGCTGGTCTCGGGAAGTTCAATATCCTGACAGCAGGATTGGTGCGCAACGGCAAGGGCGACTATACCATCGTGCCTTACACCATGCGTGATGGTAGTCTTTGGAACAAGACCACCGACAATTTCTATCAGAACCACAATATCCTTTCTGCTGTTTGGACTCCCAACGACCATTGGAGTCACAACTTTGCCGTACACTACACCTATGGTTATGGCTACTACAACGAGTTCAAGAGCCAGTCGAAATTTGCTAAGTTTGGTCTCACCTTCTATGATGCAGACGGCAATTTCGTAAAGCGTTCCGACTTTGTGCGCAAGAAGGGGCTGACCCAGCACACCTATGGCATCGTGTATAACACCAACTACAAGGATGAACACTGGGATGTTATTGGCGGATTGAACCTTCAGCAGTTCCGTGGCAACCACTGGGGCTATCTCACCTATATTGCCAATCAGGCAGCAGAAAACCAGTTCTTGGGCAGCAATGGTCAGTATAAATACTATGATTCTGATGCCCATAAGTATGACTATAGCGCCTTTGTTAAGGCCAACTATCGTTTTGCCGACAACTGGAATGTATTTGCCGATTTGCAGTTCCGTCGTGTAGAATACAAGACCGATGGTGTCAACGATAAATTTGTGGAGCAGGCTGACGGTACCTATAAGAACCAAGTATTGGACATCAACGAGAAGTTCAATTTCTTCAATCCCAAGGCAGGTATCAGCTATACCAACAATGGTCATAAGGCCTATGCTTCTGTAGCTTACAGTAATCGCGAACCTGAGCGCAACAACTATACCGACAACTACAACTATCCATTCCCAGAGCAAGAGAAGTTGCTCGACGTAGAGTTTGGCTATCAGTATCAGGGCAGCAACTGGCATGCCGGTGCCAATTTCTACTATATGGGTTATGACAACCAGTTGGTACAGACCGGTCAGCTGAGCGACATCGGTGAGGCACTCACCACCAATGTGAAAGACTCCTATCGTATGGGCGTAGAGCTCACAGCAGGATGGGCACCCTTGTCATGGATGTCGTTGGAAGGAAATGCCAGTCTGAGCAAGAACAAGATCAAGGATTTCGACGAGTATGTAGATAACTGGGACGGTGATCCATTGAAGATCCACTACGACAATTCAACCTTGTCATTCTCACCTTCTGCCATCCTCAACGGCTTCATCGACCTCCACTATGCAGGATTCTCTGCCACATGGCATACCAATTTCGTCAGCAGTCAGTATCTCGACAACTCTGAGAGCAAAGACCGTTCACTGCCTTGCTATTCACAGAGCGACCTCAGCATCAACTATGGTTCAAAGGTTACCAAGGCATGTGGTATCAAGTATGTGACCATCGGTTTCGATATCAACAATATCTTCGGTCGTTGCTATGCTCCTTCTGGTTTCGTATGGTACAATGCTGTTAGCGAGAGTGCCGGCTATACCAAGGATCATCGTCTGAGTGCCATCAGCTATATTCCTATGGCAGGCACAACCTTCATGACCCATCTGACATTGAAATTCTAATCATGTACGACTATATTGCCCTACATGGGCTTGACATACTGACCACGATACTCGGCTTGATATATATCTGGCTGGAGTATCGGGCCAGTATTTTTCTTTGGATAGTAGGCATCGTGATGCCCGCCCTCGATATCTGGCTCTATTGGCAGCACGGACTCTATGGTGATGCAGGAATGGCTACCTATTATACTTTGGCAGCAGTCTATGGCTATATCGTATGGAAATGGGGACACGGCGAGAAGCGTACGCTTCCCATCAGTCACATGCCCCTACGCCTTTATCTGCCAGTCACGGTGTTCTTCTTTGTAGCGTGGGGAGCTACCTATTATATACTCATCACCTGGACAAATTCTACCGTTCCTGTACTCGATGCCTTCACCAATGCGCTGAGTTTTGTGGGCCTATGGGCATTGGCACGCAAATATATGGAGCAATGGTTCTTTTGGATTGCAGTCGATGTGGTATGCACGTTCCTCTATGTCACCAAAGGCATTCCCTTTAAGGCAGGACTCTATGGACTCTATGTTGTGATTGCCGTAGCAGGATGGTTTAAGTGGCGTCAACTGATGCATCGCCAGAATCATCAAGACCAGCAGTCACCCTCAACCTCAGAAGCATGATGATGTCGCAATTCCTCTTTCGTCCTGATGCCGTTATCCTTGCCAATGGTGTGTTTCCCACCCATGCCATACCGCTCGGAGTGCTTCGTTCTGCTCCCCATGTGGTTTGTTGCGACGGATCTATTGCCCATTGGCCCGATGCTGATGTTGTAGTGGGCGATGGTGACAGCATTCCTTCGCAGTATCGCTCACGGTTGGCACGGATTACCGAACAGGAAGACAACGACCTCACTAAAGCCACACGCTATTGCTTGGACCACTATCAGTCCTCCATCAGTAATCATTGCCGTTTACGCTTAGCCTATCTTGGTGCTACTGGAATGCGTGAAGACCATACCCTTGGCAATATCGCCTTGATGATGCGTTATTACCGTCAGATGAATATCGAACCCCTGATGTTGACCGATTATGGATGGTTTGTTGCAGCAGAAGGTCGTCAAACCTTTGATAGTTTCGCAGGCCAGCAGGTCAGTATCTTCAGTTTCAATACCACTCGACTCACGTCAGAAGGCCTTCGTTGGTCTGCCTATTCCTATGAAGAACTGTGGCAAGGCACGCTCAACGAATCCTTAGGAGCCCGTTTTACCCTTGATGCCGATGGTTGCTATTTGGTATATCGCACTTATGATGCCAAATAGATAGAATGACGGCAAATATACCTTAAAAATCACTAAAAATCCAGTCTTATTCGGTCTTTTACAGAATAAGTGACTATCTTTGCAATATCTTAAAAAAACAGGTAAAAAACAGATAGAATAATGAAGAAATTAGTATTTCTGTCAGCAGTGGCAGTTGCCACACTGACATCGTGTGGTGGAAAGCTTGGAGAATTGTCTGCCGACAACTTCAAGGTAGTACCCAATCCGTTGGTTGCCGAGTCGGGTCAGGTACCTGCAACAATCAATGGTATGTTCCCTGAGAAGTATATGGCCAAGAAAGCTGTGGTTACCGTAACACCGGAACTGCGCTTCACCGACAATGGCGTAGAGACTGCCGTTAAGGGACAGAGTGCAACATTCCAGGGCGAAAAGGTGTTGGGTAACGATCAGTCCATCTCCTATAAGGTAGGCGGCCACTATACCATGAAAGCCAATTTCGCTTATCAGCCTGCCATGCAGAAGAGCGACCTCTATCTCACTTTCAACGCACGCGTTGGTAAGAAAGAGGTGCAAGTACCTGCTGTCAAGGTTGCAACAGGTGTGATTGCCACCAGCGAACTCTATCGTTCTACCATTACCAGTGCTAATCCCTGCACATCGCAGGATGCATTCCAGCGTGTCAACGAACAGAAGTTTGATGCTACTATCAAGTTCCTCATCCAGCAGGCTGAACTTCGCAAGAGCGAGTTGAAGAGCAATTCCGTACAGGAGTTCACCAGTCTGCTCAAGCGCATTGCACAGGATCAGGAAGGTCTCAATATCAATAATGTAGAAATCTCAGCCTATGCTTCGCCCGATGGTGGTGTGTCTCTCAACGAGAAGCTCGCCAACAAGCGTCAGAAGAACACCGAGTCATACGTGAAGAAACAGATGAAGGCTGCCAAGATCGACGCCAACCTCTCTTCACAATATACCGCACAGGACTGGGAAGGTTTCCAGGAGTTGGTTAAAGCCAGCAACATTCAAGACAAGGATGTTATCCTCCGCGTTCTCTCTATGTATCAGGACCCACAGGAGCGTGAGCAGCAGATTAAGAACATGAGTCAGGGTTTCCGCGAATTGGCAGACGGCATTCTGCCCGAACTGCGTCGTGCCCGCATGACCATCAACTATGAGACAATCGGTCGCGATGACGATCAGATTTTCGCTCAGTATAAGGAAGATGCTTCTAAGCTCAGCGTTGAGGAACTGCTCTATGCAGCATCTATCGCCGATACCGATGCACAGCGTGAGGACATTCTCAAAACCACAACCAACCTCTATCGTGAGGACAGCCGCGCTTACAACAACCTCGCCGTACTGGCTATGCAGAAGGGCAACAATGCCGAGGCACAGAAATATCTGAGCATGGCACGTACCCTCGATGCTAAGAATGCTGAGGCCAATGCCAACATGGGTCTGCTGGCTCTGCAGCAGGGTGATGCTAAGACCGCAGAGGATTATATCTCACGTGCAGCCGGTGCCAACAATCTGGCAGAGGCTCTGGGTAACCTGCATCTGGCACAGGGCAACTACGCTCTGGCACAGCAAGACTTCGCCGGTGTAAACTCTAACAGCGCTGCTCTGGCACAGTTGCTCAATAAAGACTACGCCCGTGCCACTCAGACACTGGCTAACGTGAAGAATCCCGACGCTATGACCGACTATCTCAACGCCATTGTCAATGCACGTCAGGGCAACAACGACGCAGCAGCTTCTTATCTGCGCAGCGCCATCCAGAAAGATCCCAAACTGGCTCAGTATGCTGCCAACGACTTGGAGCTGAGCAAGGTTAGCAAATAAAGAATGAGAAAAATTCTTGGATATATTTCGTTCGTCTTGATTCTCGTTTCGTGTGGCATCAGCGGTAACAAATTCCGTCTTGAGGGCCGACTCAGAAACCTGAATCAAGGCGAATTCTATGTGTATAGTCCCGATGGAGGCATGACGGGTACCGATACCATCAAGGTGCGCGACGGACGTTTCTCTTACGAGAAAGCCGTGCAGGGCGACTATACCTTTATCATCATCTTCCCCAACTATAGCGAACTGCCCGTGTTTGCCACTCCTGGCACTTCGCTCAATATCAAAGGCGACGCCACCCATCTGAAGGAGATTACGGTGAAAGGGTCTAAGATCAACGAGCAGTTCACCGATCTGCGTTCACAACTCAACCGCCTCACACCGCCTGAAGAGCGTAAAGAGGTGGCAGACTATATCCGTAAGCATCCCGAATCGCCCATTAGCACTTATCTGCTCAATCGCTATTTTGTCTTGACCATAGATGCCGATTTCGACCAAGCCGCCCAATTGGCAGCAGTGATGTTGAAGGCGCAACCCAACAATGCACGGTTGCTCACGCTGCGCCGCCAACTCGATGTACTGAAGAAGAGCCGTCAGGGTGCTGTCCTCCCTTCGTTTACCGCTACCGATCTTAAAGGTCGTCCCGTATCGAAAGCACAGCTCAATGGTAAGGTCAATGTGGTCAATGTCTGGGCAACATGGAGTTATCAGAGTGGTGACATACAGCGCCGTTTGCAGAAGCTCCAGAAGACCTACGGTTCAAAACTCGCCGTGGTGACACTCTGTCTCGATGGCAATATCAAAGACGTGCGCCACCGTGTAGATCGCGACTCCATCCCATGGCCTGTAGTGTGCGATGGTAAGATGTTCCATTCTCCCATGGCAACCCAGTTGGGCATATCCGCAGTCCCCGCCATGATTGTTGCCGACAATAGCGGACGTATAGTGGCACGCGACTTAGAGCCCGAAAAGGTGGAACAGGAATTGGAGAGAAGATTGAAGTGAAGACTATGTGATTGTTGGGTGAAAAAATCAATATGGATATTGTTCATCAGTCTATGTAATATTAGTTGTCTTTTTTTAATTTATAGGACTATGAAAAGAATTTTATTTGTATTGCTGACCATGGTTGCCACACTTTCATTTAGAGAATTATTGATGATAGAAGCATAAACTTTATAGAAACCATCGTTTGATAATAAGAGTGTTTGTATTAAGCCAAATGAGCAGAATTAAGCTTGCTTAAATTTTGCCATGGCGAGAGAAAGTGACATAAAATGGAAGGTTCGTTTGATATGGTCAGACGAACCTCTTTCTCTATATACGCGCGTACGCCTACGCGCACGCGATTTCGCACAAATCGACCACTCGACCACCATGACGGTATAACATCAAGCGAAACAGAATGTTATGCGGTGGTCGAATGCTTTTCTTTCAGGTGTTTTCGACCACACTTCGACCACCGGATTTCCATCTCTCATAACCATGAAACTGCTAAACGACCCACGTATATCAATGTATAAATAGGGTTAGTGAGGTTTATCAGCACTTTTTCAAACCTTGATAATATTTTTATCCAACGATGGATAACACCTTTATCCAATATTGGATAACACCTTTATCAAACGTTGGATAATACTTTTATCAAACGTTGGATAACATCTTTATCAAACGTTGGATAATATTCTTATCAAACATTGAAAAGACCTTTTTCAATCGTTAGACAATACCCTTGCTAAACGTTAGACAATACCCTTGCTAAACGTTGGGCAATACTTTTGCCAAGCATCTAAAACTCCTTGCCAAAACGTTATCAAAAAAAAAACAATCCATTTTATTGCTGAGCGACATTATATTTCTTTTGCAATTTACTCTGTAATTTTATCACCATTGTAGTTCTAAAATTGAAAAATTGTTGTATCTTTGCAGAAAATTAAACCAATGATAGTAAATAGGAAATGATAATACACCACATGAGTATGCTGAAAAGAACGATAGCGTTTATATTTTTTCTGTCAATCATAACCATATCCAGTGTTCAAGCACAGTCACAAGAGGCGCAAAGCAAGAAAGAAGTGCTCGTATTGAGTTCTTATTTCCAGGGATATGCATGGGCGGAAAACCTCGCCAGTGCCGTAGTTTCACGTTATGCAGTCAACAGACGGTTGACGGTAGAAGTGGAATTTCTTGACCTTGTAGCCCAGCGCGACAGCGTATTGATGCGGGAAAAAGCCGAATCTATCATGAACACCAATGATGCCACAGGCAAGGAAATAGTCATTCTGATAGGTGAGGAAGCATGGATTATGTATCGCACATTCATGAAAGGCGCATGGAAAGAGGTGCCTTGCGTTGCTGTTTTCTCTGGCGAATACACCTTCAGTGCCAAGGACTATGACAGTGGTAAGGAGTGTGTGGAAAGTATGAAGATACCACTGGAAGAGTCGCGTCGCGGCTTCAATGCCGCACTCATCACCGATCCCTATTCTATACACGAGACCATTGAATTGGCTTTACAACTCAAACCGAATACCAAGAATCTTGCCCTTGTCACTAATTCATGGCAGATAGGCTATCTTTCAAGATATAAAACGCGAAAAGTGTTGGAGCAATACCATCCCGACATCAATTTCATCGACCTCAACAATAGGCAGATGACTACTGCCGAGTTGCAAAACCGACTGATGACACTGCCCAAAAACACAACAGTAATCTTCGATTCGTGGATCAGTCAGAACCAGAATGCCACCCGTGCATTATATCCCGACAATGCCATGCGACAGATTGTGGGCCAGTTGACTGGCGATGCCGCTTTCGGACTTTACGATTTGGGCATCAGAGATGGCGCATTGGCAGGAGGCGTATATCCCACTTCCGACGAATTCATAGAGAAGTTGCAAGAAGTGCTTTCGAAGATAGAGAACGGCACACAACCCAAGGATATTCCTCTGATACAGCTCGACAATGCCAAACGATACCTCAATTACAACACGCTGAAAGCCTACGGAATACCCGAAGAACTCTATCCCGCTGATGCCGTTTACTACGGCAAACCCGTGAGTTTCTTAGAGCGCAACAAGGTGTATGTCATTATTGGCCTCATCATTATGGCATTCTTCCTGATAGTGTTATTCACCATAGCTGTCGTTGAAAGCAAACTCAAGAAGAAAACCAAAGAACTGCTTGTCCTTACCAAAGAGAACGAAGCCGGCAAGACCCGCTTCATAGCCAATATGGGCAAACTCATCCGCAATCCGCTCCATGTCATCCAGATGTCTATCGACATGATTGATACGAACCATCTGAGCGAAGACGAGCGCAGGATGATGAAAATCATAGCCAACAACAAAACGCAGCTCATCAACCTCTTCGACGACATCATCGACCTCGGAAAGGCTGGTCTGAACGACTTCCAGTTGTATAGTGCCAATGTCAATGTGGAGACAACACTGTCAGATATCCACGAAACACAAGAGCAGTGTAACAACCTTGAGTTTACGCTGATACCTGCCGGACGGGAGCATTATGTCTATGCTGATCCCAAGCGTCTTTCGCAAGTACTGACATACGCCATACTCAATGCCGACTGTCGTAAGACCGAAGGGCAGGTGGAAGTGAAATGTGAGGGCGATGGCAAGCAGGTGAAAATCTGGGTGATGGCACATGCCAACTTCCAAGATAAAGACAAAACCGAACTGTTTGATGCCTTCAACGACAGGCAGCCCTGTGCACAGAGTGACCGAAGCAATCTCGAACTGCCCCTGTGCCACAAAATCATGGAAGCCATGGGTGGCACTATCACGCTGCAGAAACTTACCGACGGCAAATGGGCATTCCTCATAGAAATGAGCGAAAGTTCTCCGCTTAAGAGCAAGTAATCGAGGGTTTCTGTACTATGAGACATGGTGCTGCCAGGTATCGTGCGATTTTATCGCGATAATGGGGCTGGATTTGAAAAAATGTTGTATCTTTGCACCACGCAAAAAAGATGAAACAGATGAAAATACTTATTGTGAACGGTCCCAACCTTAATCTGCTCGGACAGCGCGAACCAGGCATCTACGGCACCTCGTCGTTTGAAAGTTATCTGCCTACGCTGCGGCAGCGTTATCCCGATGTGGAGATAGACTACTATCAGAGCAATGTAGAGGGAGAACTCATCAACCGCATGCAGCAAGATGGATTTACGGTAGATGGCATCGTGCTCAACGCCGGTGCATACACCCACACTTCTATAGCGCTGCACGACTGCATCAGGTCGCTGAAAAGTCCAGTGATAGAGGTACATATCTCCAATGTGCATCAGCGCGAACCATTCCGCCACCATTCCTATCTCTCGCCAGCCTGTCGCGGAGTGATCTGTGGTTTCGGACTCGACTCCTACCGTCTGGCTATTGAAGCACTCATCGGATGACGCTCGATAACTATATATTGACCCATTCAGACCCAGAGCCCGACTATCTCTATAAGCTTTGGCGTGCTACCAATATCCATCTGCTCCATGGACGCATGGCATCGGGCCACCTCCAGGGCAGACTGCTGAAGATGTTGGTCGGCATGATACGCCCCAAGAATGTGCTTGAGGTGGGTACGTTTAGTGGCTATAGCGCCTTGTCAATGGCTGAAGGACTGGAAGATGGCGGACATCTCTACACTTTCGAAATCAACGACGAGCAAGAGGACTTTACCCGTCCGTGGATAGAACAGTCGCCATGGGCTGACCGCATCACCTTTCTCATTGGCGATGCCATTACCGAAGCGCCCCGACTCGGCGTCAGCTTCGACCTTGCTTTCATAGATGGCGACAAGCGCACATATCGCGAAACCTACGAAATGGCACTCTCGGTGGTGCGCAAGGGTGGCTTTATCCTTGCCGATAACACCCTGTGGGACGGTCATGTGGTGGATCCTTCCTACGGGAAAGACCAGCAAACCCAAGGCATCGTCTCTTTCAACGACTATGTCAGACAGGACTCCCGTGTGGAGCGTGTCATCCTCCCGCTGCGCGACGGACTGACCCTGATTCGCAAACTATAGGCGGCGAACACAGGCTTGCCTGCGGTTTCGTCCTTTCGCCACAACTCTGTAGAAAGAGGCAGAAACGGCAACCTTTTTGTATTCTGCTCACTTAATCGTACCTTTGACCTTACGGTCTTAGGTACTGTCGTTCGAGAATAAAAAATAAATTTAATTTTTCTTTTTGTATTCTGCTCACTTAATCGTACCTTTGCAGTACGAATTTAACTAGAACAAATCATCACACTTATGAAAACAAATTATGAAATTCGTTATGCAGCGCATCCCGAAGATGCAAAAAGCTATGACACTAAACGAATCCGACGCGATTTCCTAATTGAAAAAGTATTCGCCCAAGACGAGGTGAATATGGTTTATTCTATGTATGATCGCATGGTCGTAGGTGGAGCAATGCCTGTCAACGAGCCACTAAAACTCGAAGCCATCGATCCGCTGAAAGCTCCTTTTTTCACTACACGACGTGAAGTGGGTATCTTTAACGTGGGTGGAGCCGGAATCGTAAAGGTGGGCGACGAAACTTTTGAACTCGACTATAAGGAGGCACTCTACATCGGAAGTGGCGACCGTGACGTGGTGTTTGAATCGAAAGATGCTAAGCAGCCTGCGAAATTCTACTTCAACTCTACTACCGCACACAAGCAATATCCTTGCAAGAAAGTAACTAAAAAGGATGCGGTAGTGGCTCACATGGGTGCACTCGAAACTTCTAACGAGCGCGATATCAATAAGATGCTCGTCAATCAAGTGCTGCCTACTTGTCAACTGCAAATGGGTATGACCGAACTCGCACCCGGTTCTGTATGGAATACCATGCCTGCTCACGTGCACTCAAGACGTATGGAAGCATACTTCTACTTTGAGATTCCCGAAGATCAGGCCGTTTGCCACTTCATGGGCGAAGTGGAAGAGACACGCCACCTCTGGATGAAAGGCGACCAAGCTGTGCTCTCGCCAGAATGGAGCATACACTCGGCTGCTGCCACACACAACTATACTTTCATCTGGGGTATGGGCGGCGAAAACCTCGACTATGGTGACCAAGACTTCTCACTCATTACTGATCTGAAATAAAACATAAGTATATGACAAATCTATTTTCATTGGAGGGCAAAGTAGCCCTCGTTACCGGTGCTGCCTATGGTATCGGATTTTCTATCGCGGAAGCCTATGCTAAGGCTGGTGCAAAAATTGCTTTCAACTGCCGCAAGCAGGAACACCTTGATAAAGCTCTTGCCGACTATAAGGCTAAGGGTATTGAGGCTCACGGATACATCTGTGACGTGACCGATGAAGAGCAGGTGAAAGCTATGGTTAGCGACATCGAAAAGAAGTTGGGCGTTATCGATATTCTCGTCAACAACGCTGGAATCATCAAGCGAATCCCCATGACAGAAATGTCGGTAGAAGACTTCCGACAGGTGATTGACATCGACCTCAACGCTCCTTTCATCGTATCAAAAGCAGTATTGCCAGGCATGATTAAGAAGGGACATGGTAAGATTATCAATATCTGTTCTATGATGTCGGAACTCGGAAGAGAAACCGTTTCGGCATACGCAGCGGCTAAGGGCGGACTGAAAATGCTCACACGCAACATCTGCTCGGAGTTTGGTGAATACAATATCCAGTGTAACGGACTCGGTCCAGGATATATCGCAACACCACAAACCGCACCCTTGCGCGAACGTCAGGCAGACGGTAGCCGCCATCCATTCGACAGCTTTATCTGCGCCAAAACACCTGCAGGACGCTGGCTCGAACCTGAAGAACTCATGGGACCTGCTGTCTTCCTCGCTTCAGACGCATCAAATGCTGTCAACGGACATATTCTCTATGTGGATGGAGGTATTCTGGCATATATCGGAAAACAGCCCTGATGTCAGAAACTGATACTTATCAGCCCAAAAAGGAAACAGACTGAAAAAAGAATGGGGACTCCAAAACGGAGTCCCCTATTCTTTGTTGGGCCTAAAGACACAGATTACTTGTTGATAGCCTCTGCAAACTCAGCACCAGCCTTGAACTTGGCAACCTTCTTTGCAGCGATGGTGATCTTCTCACCTGAACGGGGGTTGATACCCTCGCGAGCGGGCTTCTCAGCAACGGCGAAAGTACCGAAACCTACGAGCTGAACTTTATCACCTGCGGCGAGAGCGGCCTTAATTACGGATACGGTGGCCTCAAGGGCTTTCTTAGAGTCAGCCTTTGTCAATCCTGCCTCGGCTGCAATCTTGTCAATCAATTCTGTCTTGTTCATAATTCTGATTTTTTTGATAAATTATTAATAGTTTTTGTCGGTTCTTATTTAATTTCTTGGCAAATATAGGGGAAAGTATTCAAAAAACAAACAAAAAATCAAAAAAAGTGAGTTTTTTACTAAAAAAAACCGCTTACAAGGCACTTTTCATGCCGAAACAGCAAGATTTTTAGTAATTTTGCGACCGAAAAGAAATAACAAGAGCTTACATATAATAAAACGAAGGAACAACACGATGAATAATATACCAAGTATTACAAAGAACCTGCTCATCATCAATGTACTGGCATTCTTTGCCACATGGGTGTTTGAAAAACAAGGCCTCGATCTCACAGCAACATTCGGTTTGCATTTCTTCATGGCCAAAGACTTTTCGTTCTACCAACTCGTTACATACTTGTTTATGCACGGTTCGTTCATGCATCTATTCTTCAACATGTTTGCAGTATGGATGTTTGGAACCGTTATGGAACGAGTTTGGGGACCAAAACGATTCCTTATCTACTATCTTGTATGTGGAATAGGAGCAGGTATCATACAGGAAGGTGTGCAATACATCAACTATGCCAACGAAAACCTTGCGGCATACGATTTCGTAATGACATCGTCAGGAAGAATTACAACCGAAGCGTACCTTAATCTGTGGACCACAGTAGGAGCGTCGGGAGCCGTCTATGCCATTCTGTTGGCATTCGGTATGACATTCCCCAACGAGAGAATGTTTATCATTCCATTCCCATTCCCCATCAAGGCAAAATGGCTCATCGGGGGATATATCGTGATAGAAGTGTGGTCGGCATTGAATACTCCGGGCGACGGAATAGCACACATGGCACATCTTGGTGGTATGCTCTTCGGATTTCTGCTCATACGCTACTGGCGGAAACATCCGAACATTGAACAGAGATTTAATGGCCAAAACGGTTTCTTCCAACAGATGAAGAAACAATATGAGAATAAGCGCCGCAACACCTTCCACTATCAGCCTTCTACCGAAACACCACGTTGGGAGGAACATAAAGAAAAGGAAGAAGACAGCGCACGGCAGGCAGAAATAGACGCTATACTCGACAAAATCAGAAAAAGCGGATATGACAGTCTGACTAAAGAGGAAAAGAAGAAACTGTTTGAACAAAGCAATAGAAATTGATTAAGCGACTCAAACAGTTCACTATAAAGATGGTAGCAGGCGCCAATATGGCGCTGGTACTCATCATGCTGGCCGTGGGATTCTCTGATAGACTCAATCCTGCCGACCATCCGGTATTGTCGTGCGTTGGAATGACATTCCCTATCTTGCTACTCATCAACTTGTGTTTCCTCTTCTTCTGGCTCACATTCAAGTGGAGAATGGTGTGGATTCCTATCCTCGGATATGTTGCAACATATATTCCCATCAGCACCTATATGCCACTCAATATGCAATTTACAGATCCTGATGAAGGCGCAATAAAGCTCATTTCATATAACGTATGTACCTATGGGGGCAACTATAAATATGAAGATGGATTTGGGACCGTGTGCCAATATCTGCATGATGAACAGCCAGATATCGTCTGTCTGCAAGAAGATGTGGATACGTGGAGAAGATATGCATTTAAAGAATTTCAGAAGACATTTGCCTATAACGATACTGTCCACTTTAATCCAGGACCTGCCATCAATGGAGTTGGCATACATACCAAGTTTCCCATCATACGAAAAGAACGAATCAACTATCGCTCAGAGGCCAATGGTAGTGTGGCTTGGTATCTGCAAGTGGGAAACGATACACTATTGGTAATCAATAACCACTTCGAAGGAACACACCTCTCAACAGAAGACCGACATAACTACCAAAACATCATTAAAGGCAATATCAAGGGACAAGAGGCCAAACATGAATCAAAAAAACTGCTCATCACACTGGCTGAATCATCGGCAAGGCGTGCTCCGCAGATTGATGCAGTATGTCAATACGTGGAAGAACATAAGCAGTATCCTATCATACTCTGCGGAGACTTCAACGACAACCCCATTTCCTACTCGCGCCACAAAGTATCTACAGTACTCAAAGACTGCTTCACCACAACAGGAAAAGGACTCGGATGGTCGTACAATCAAAAAGGATTTTACTTCCGCATAGACCACATTTTCTGTTCCAACGATATACAACCATACAACTGCAAGATAGACAATAAAATAGATGCCAGCGACCATTATCCCATAGTCTGTTGGCTTAAAATCAACGGAAAACCTTGAAAAATACACGTTTTTCAGCGAGAAATTTCGCTAAGTGAAGAAAAATAAGTATATTTGCAAACTATTTGGGAAAAAATATACAAAATAAAATAAAACAATAAAAAAATGCAAAACAAAGGAATCGTAAAATTCATCGCACTGGTTCTGATACTCGTGTGTATCTTCTACCTCTCCTTCTCCTTCGTGACACGCTACCATGAGAATAAGGCAGCGGCCATGACTGAAGAGAAAGGCCAGGAGTATCTCGACTCTATCATGAACGAGAAAGTGTACTGCGGAATCTACTCTTTCAAGCAGTGCCGCGAAATGGAAATCGGCCTCGGACTTGACCTGAAGGGCGGTATGAACGTGATTCTTGAGGTTTCAGTGCCAGACGTTGTTGACGTACTCGCTGACCACAAGACAGACGTTGCCTACAAAAAGGCCATGGAAGAAGCTAAAAAAGAAGAGGAAACAAGTCAGGAAGACTTTATAACACTCTTCGTGAAACATTGGAAAAAAGAAGGAAACGGTCGTCCACTCGCAGCCATCTTTGCTACACAGCAGATGAAAGGCAAAGTGAGCACCAGCAGCAGCGATGCTGAAGTTGAACGCGCACTGCGCACTGAAGTGCAGTCTGCTGTGGACAACTCATTCAATGTGGTACGCAACCGTATCGATAAATTCGGCGTGGTACAGCCTAACATCCAGAAACTGGAAGGACAAAGCGGACGAATCATGGTTGAAATGCCTGGTATCAAAGAGCCAGAGCGCGTGCGCAAATTGTTGCAAGGTAGTGCAAACTTGGAGTTCTGGGAGACCTACAACACCAAGGAAATCGTACCATTGCTGAGCCAGCTCAATCAGAAATATGCCGTAACAGGTGGTGCTGCTGAGGCAGAAGCCGACACAACAGCTACCGAAACTACTGCAAATGCAAAGGCCGCAACCAACGATTTGGCAGCAAAGCTCAATGCTGGAAAAGCTAATGCAAGCAAAGAAGAAGCAAAGGCTATTGCTGCTGCAAAGAAGCAGAACCCTCTCTTCTCTGTACTCCAGCCCATGCAGGGTGATGGTCTTGCCATTGTAGGTTACGCTAATGCACGCGATACTGCAGAGGTCAACAAGATTATCTATTCTGATATTGCCAACCAAGTGTTGCCTGCTGAGTGCAAACTCCGTTGGGGTGCTAAAGCTGAAGACTTTGGTGGACAGAATACTCGTGGTGATATCTTCGCTCTCTACGCATTGAAAGTGACTGAGCCAAACGGACGCGCTCCACTGGAAGGTGACGTTATCACCGGGGCTAAAGATGAGTTCGACCAGATGGGTCACCCATCGGTTTCTATGCAGATGAACTCTGACGGTGCACGCCGCTGGTCACAGATTACCAAGCAGAATATCGGTCGTGCTGTTGCCATCGTACTTGACGATGCCGTATATAGCGCACCGCGTATCCTTACACAGATTGACGGTGGTAACTCTTCTATCACTGGTAACTTCACAATAGAAGATACTAAAGACCTTGCCAACACCCTCAACTCAGGTAAAATGCCTGCTCCTACACGTATCGTACAGGAAGAGGTCGTAGGTCCTTCACTCGGTGCACAGTCTATTCAGCAGGGCGCTATCTCATTCGTTGTAGCTTTCGTACTGCTGATGATTTATATGGTAATGCTCTATGGATTCATTCCTGGAATGCTCGCAAATATTGCATTGCTCTTCAACCTCTTCTTCACACTTGGTATCTTGACGTCATTCCAAGCTGCCCTGACCATGCCGGGTATTGCCGGTATCGTGCTCACATTGGGTACTGCTGTGGATGCCAACGTGCTTATCTATGAGCGTACGAAGGAAGAACTCCGCAAGGGACATACCGTGAAAGAAGCACTCAACCTCGGTTACTCGAATGCCTTCTCGGCCATCTTCGACTCTAACTTCACTTCGTTGATTACTGGTATCATCCTCTACGTATTCGGAACAGGTCCTATCAGAGGCTTCGCTACTACTTTGATCATCGGTATCTGTGTATCATTCTTCACCGCTGTATTCATGACACGTCTGGTTTATGACGGCAAGATGAAGAAGGATAAGTGGCAGAATCTCACTTTCACCACCGCTTATTCACGCAACATGATGCAGAATACCAAGTTCAACTTCATGGGTGCATATAAGAAGTCATTCACCATCTGGGCTGTTGTGGCAGTTCTGTTCTGCATAAGCTTCGCTGTTCGCGGACTTAGCAAGAGTATCGACTTCACCGGTGGTCGAAACTACGTGGTAACACTCGACAAGTCTGTACCTGTTGAGCAGGTACGCACTACATTGGCTGGCGCATTCGTCAACACCGTTGGTGAGAACGCAGGCAAAGAGGCAAACACCAGCGTTATCGCACTCGGTACTGATGGAAAGACAGTTCGTGTTTCTACCAACTGGGATATCGAATCAAACAATCCTCAGGTGGACGACAAGGCTGAAACTATTCTTTATAACTCATTGAAGAAGGCTGGACTGGTTAGTCAGGAGAGCGTTGAAGACTTTAAGAACCCAGATATCCGCAAGGGTGGTTCTATCATTAGCTCATCAAAGGTTGGTCCTTCTGTTGCTAAGGATATTACTCACGGTGCTATCATCTCCGTATTCATCGCCTTGATTGCCATCTTCCTCTACATCTTGCTGCGTTTCCGCAACCTCGCTTACTCTGTAGGTGCTACTGTAGCATTGGCACTCGATGCCCTTATCGTTGTAGGAATGTACTCGGTATGCTGGGGCATTCTCCCCATGTCGTTGGAGATTGACCAAACCTTCATCGGTGCTATCCTGACCGTTATCGGTTACTCTATCAACGATAAGGTGGTGGTATTCGACCGTGTACGTGAGAACCACAGCCTCTATGCAAAGCGCGATTTGCAGTCATTGTTTAATGGTTCGCTCAACCAGACACTGGCCCGTACCATCAACACCTCTGTGACTACATTGATCGTATTGCTGTGTATCTTCGTTCTCGGAGGCGACAGTATCCGTTCATTCTCATTCGCAATGTTGCTGGGTGTAATCTTCGGAACGCTATCGTCTATCTTCATAGCTGCTCCTACTGCATTCCTTGTAATGGGTAAGACCATCCGTGAAGATAATGCCGGAGAAGCAAAAGCATAAGGATACACCTTATTAATATATATAGCGAGCCCGCTTCCACATGGAAACGGGCTCGCTTTTTCAATTCATCAATAGGAAAGAAGGTCGAACGAGAACTGATATCTTAGTTTCGAAACCACTACAACCGTCTTTGTCGAGAACGTCACTCGAATAGAATGAGTACGTCTGATGTATGGGATAGTGCGGTTTCTTTCCGCAGTTGATAGAGAACTTTACTCGAAATAATAAAGGAAGGCAGCAATACCCTCAAGGGCTGGTTTGCGTTGTCCCTCAATTTCAATCTTGAACTTAATTTCAGCCTTACAGATACCGCGAAGGTTTTGAATAGCATGAAGAGTAGTGACAAGGCGCACGCGACTGCCGGTGATAACAGGTTGGCCGAAGCGCATGTCAGTCATGCCGTAGTTGACCAACATCTTGATATTGTTGACTTCAATAATCTGATCCCACATGTATGGCAACAGACTTAACGTCAAGTAACCATGAGCAATGGTGCTCTTGTAAGGACTCTCCTCTTTTGCGCGCTTTACGTCCACGTGTATCCACTGGTGGTCGAGTGTAGCATCAGCAAAGAGATTGATGCGATCTTGATCTACTTGCAACCAATCGGAAGCACCTAATTCCTCGCCCAGATGGGCGGCAAACTCGTCATACGAGTTGATGACTAATTTTCCCATAATATCAATATTTGTATTAGAAATATGCTACAAAGGTACTCAAAAATAATCATATTACAATTATATTTCGTACCTTTGTGGTCGCATTTCGGCTGCCCTGATAGTTAAATGGATATAACAAGGCTCTCCTAAAGCTTAGTTCCGAGTTCGATTCTCGGTCGGGGTACTATCGAATCTACTACTAAGCATAAGGCGATGATGACTAATATAGAAATAAAGAAAGTAACCACACGTCAGGAATTGAAACAGTTTGTGCAGTTTTACTACGAGATGTATCGTGAGTGTAAGCAGGCTGTTCCGTTTCTTTATTCCGAAGAGATGAATACTTTGCGACATGACTGTAATACGGCGTTCGAATGTTGCGAGGCGGAATACTATCTTGCTATGCGAGACGGGAAGGTTGTGGGACGCGTTGCAGCCATCATCAACCATCGGGCTAATGAGCGATGGAACCGCAAGGAGGTGCGTTTCGGATGGTTCGACTTCATCGATGATGCTTGCGTGAGCCGTGCACTGATGGATGCTGTCATGCAGTGGGGACGCCAGAAAGGCATGAATGAAATAGCTGGGCCACTCGGATTTACTGATATGGATCGTGAAGGTATGCTGATTGAAGGATTCGATGAAGATGCCACGATGTATATCAACTACAACTACCCTTATTATATAAAACATATGGAGCAGTTGGAAGGATTTGTCAAAGACAATGACTATATGGAATATCGGGTGAAAGTGCCTGAAGTGGTGCCTGAGAAATTCCATAAAATTGCCCAGATGATACGCAAGCGCTACAATCTTCAAATACATAAATTTACAAGAAAGGAACTTGTTGAAGGAGGTAAAGGACGTGAAGTATTTGATATTATCAATGCCACTTACAAGGACCTTTATGGTTACAGCCAACTCTCAGAGAAGCAGATTGACCAGCTTGTGGAACAGTATATTAAGATTGCGGACTTGAAATTGGTGACCAGTATTGAGGACTGGAACACTCCTGATCATCGAATGATAGGATTCGGAATAGCTTTCCCTTCGTTTACTAAAGCACTTCGCCAAACGCGTGATGGGCGTATGTTACCATTCGGTTGGTGGCATCTTTTGCGTGCATTGAAGTGGCATAAGACGGATACTGCCGACCTTTTGCTTATCGGCGTGCTACCAGAATATCGTGCCAAGGGTGCCAATTCGCTCATTTTTGACGACCTCATTCAGCAGATTCAACGCTATGGCTTCAAGTGGGCAGAGGCTATGCCACAGATGGAAACCAATGAGAATGTGCGCAGCCAATGGCAGTATCTTGATGCTAGACAGCACCGTAGGCATCGTTGCTATCGTAAACAACTTGTATAAGTATAGGGTTTTCTTTTTAGAAAACTTACAAATGGGGACTTTTTCAAAAGTTTCCCATTTGTGTTTTATAACTTATTGTGTATTAGCGAATTGACATTTATTAACACAACAAAAGTTGTCCAAAACGAAAATCTTATAATATTTATTTGTATCTTTGCAAACGGAAAATAACAACCCAATAACCAATTCATAATTCCAAAAGTTATAAAAGCATGATACAGACAGTAGTAAAGCGCGACGGACGCATCGTGGGATTTAACGAGCAAAAGATTATGGCCGCTATTCGCAAGGCCATGATCAGTACAGAGAAAGGTGAAGATGATAGCCTTCTACAGACTATTACAGACCGCATTGCCGCACGTGGCAGTGCTCAGATGACGGTAGAGCAGATTCAGGACTCGGTAGAAATGGAGCTTATGAAGAGTTCGAGAAAGGATGTTGCACAGCGCTACATTGCCTATCGCAACCAACGTTCCATTGCCCGTAAGGCTAAGACTCGCGACGTGTTCCTTGATATTGTCAACATCAAGAACAACGACGTGACACGTGAAAATGCCAATATGAATGCCGACACCCCTGCCGGTATGATGATGAAGTTTGCATCTGAAACCACTAAACCCTTTGTCGATGACTATTTGCTCTCACCTGAGAGCCGCGATGCCGTGGAGCACAACTATCTGCACATCCACGACAAGGACTACTATCCCACGAAGTCCCTCACCTGCTGTCAGCATCCTCTCGACAATATTCTCACTAAAGGTTTTGTTGCCGGACATGGCGCCAGCCGTCCTGCTAAGCGCATTGAGACTGCTGCCGTACTGGCTTGTATCTCTCTGGAATGTGCACAAAACGAAATGCATGGCGGACAGGCTATTCCTGCCTTCGATTTCTATTTGGCTCCATACGTACGCCTATCGTATATAGAGGAACTGAAAGCGCTCGAAGATTTGTATGGTGAGAGTTTTGCAGACCTGTATCATGAGCCGCTGATTGACTATCTAAAGCAGGATCTTGATGGTTTGAAGGGTAAAGACCGTGTGCGTCAGCATGCTATCAACAAAACTGTCAGTCGTGTACATCAGGCTATGGAAGCTTTTATTCACAACATGAACACCATTCACTCACGTGGTGGTAATCAGGTTGTGTTCTCAAGTATCAACTATGGAACCGATACTTCGGCTGAAGGTCGTTGCATCATGCGTGAATTGCTCAACTCTACTTATCAGGGTGTGGGTAATGGTGAGACTGCCATCTTCCCAATCCAAATATGGAAAAAGAAGCGTGGTGTCAACTATCTGCCACAAGATCCTAACTACGATTTGTATCAGCTGGCATGTAAAGTGACCGCTCGTCGTTTCTTCCCCAACTTCCTCAACCTCGATGCTACCTTTAACCAAAGTGATGCATGGCGTGCCGATGACCCCAAGCGCTATATGAACGAGGTTGCCACTATGGGTTGCCGCACTCGTGTATTCGAGAACCGTTTCGGTCCAAAGACCTCTGTTGGTCGTGGTAATTTGTCGTTCTCAACCATCAATATCGTGCGTATTGCCATCGAATGTATGGATGTGAAAGATCAGGAGGCTCGTATCGCCAAGTTCTTTGCAAAACTCGATGAAGAGTTGGAAATAGCTGCTAAGCAGCTCGACGAGCGTTATCAGTTCCAGAAAACCGCTTTTGTTAAACAGTTCCCACTGTTGATGAAGAGTCTTTGGATTGGTGCAGACAAACTGAATTCTGATGATACTATTGAGAGCGTCATCAACCAAGGCACCCTTGGTATTGGTTTCATCGGCTTGGCAGAATGTCTTGTAGCACTGACAGGAAAGCATCATGGCGAGAGCGAAGAGTCTCAGAAACTGGGTCTGAAGATTGTGGGTTACATGCGCGACCGCGCCAATGATTTCTCTGAGCGTTATCAGCACAACTACTCTGTTCTTGCTACTCCTGCAGAAGGCCTTAGTGGTAAATTCACCAAGAAGGACCGCGCAGAGTTCGGATCAATCCCCGGTGTGACCGATCGTGATTATTATACCAATTCTAACCATGTGCCCGTTTATTACAAATGTTCAGCTCGTCACAAGGCGGAAGTAGAGGCTCCATACCACGAAATGACTCGTGGTGGTCACATCTTCTATGTTGAAATCGACGGTGATGCCACCCACAATCCACAGGTTATCATGAATGTTGTAGATATGATGGACCAGTTGAATATGGGTTACGGTTCGGTGAACCACAATCGTAACCGTTGCATGGACTGCGGATATGAGAATGCCGATTCACACCTGGAAGTATGTCCTAAGTGCGGTAGCAAGCATATTGATAAGTTGCAGCGCATTACCGGTTACCTCGTAGGAACTACCGATCGTTGGAATCACGGCAAACTATGCGAGTTGAACGATCGTGTGACCCATATTGAAGGTTCGCAACAGCAGAATCTTTTCGACGAGAAATAATCCATCAGCAACATAATTGTTGGATTGATTTCTACGAAACAAACAGTCAATCACTCCATGATACAAGTACTTGATATCATAGAAGACACAATGGTAGATGGTCCGGGTTTCCGGACCTCTATCTATTGTGCAGGTTGTTATCACGAATGTCCTGGTTGTCACAATCCTCAGTCCTGGAATCCAGGAGGTGGACATCCGATGACCACTGACGAGGTGATGAAAATCATTGTAGCCGATCCTTACGCCAACGTAACATTCTCAGGAGGTGACCCCCTGTATCAGGCAGAAGGCTTTACCGAGTTGGCTCGTGCCATTCGTAGCCAGACTCAAAAGACCATTTGGTGTTATACCGGTTTTACCTTTGAGGCCATCGTGAAGATACCGCGTTATCGGCAGTTGCTCGATGAAATAGACGTTTTGGTTGATGGTCCCTTTGTGAAATCCTTGCGCGACGAAGACCTCCTTTTTCGTGGAAGCAGCAACCAGCGCCTTGTTGATGTACCAGCATCACTTGCCAAAGGAGAGGTGGTGGAATTTCATCCCGACGTCGAAGTATAATGTCCTTAGACACAAATTAAAACCTTGGCGACTTTGCTGAGTTCTGTTGTTACTATAATACTTAGTTGACGATATATCGAAAGAAACTTGTTTCTCAGCAAGACGATGTCAGAAACCACCATCTTTAATAAACTGGCTCAAATATCGTTGGGGCGTGATTATTAAGTGCGCTAAGCAGAAGCGCTTGCTTACGTACTTTGTTTTCCTTAATCTATCAGTCATGGCTATAGGTAGTCTTTGCCTCTATCAACATAGAGGCATGCAAATGGACGAGACCAACCATATCTAGTATAAACTTGTAATCAAGACCAGAAAGGACAAAAGCATTGGCGCGAAGTTGACTCCATCCTGCATAGGAACAGAGGCTTCTATGACAGACTCTTCAAATAATACATGATTTGTGTCATGTATTGTTCTATTTGAGGATGTTGGAACACAAACTGGGAGCAAACCATAGACTTACAGAAATGGTTTCGGCTATGAAATGGTGGTTTACGAGAGAAATATGGTGGGTGGAAATAAAAAAAACGCCGCTACTCAACACGAGCAGCGACATCCAAAGCCTATGTATAACTAAAAATCCTTTCTTTTTGTTTTCCAACCTCAAGATTGGATTGCCTTGCGGCATGTATATGTTGTATGAAACAAAATTCTATAAAAAAAAAGAAAGTTATGGGAGCCTCACGGCGACCACTGTTATCCATATTTCAAACTTTCTTTTTACCAATAACTAAAAACCTAAAACTATAAATATTACTACTAACCTAAAACAATCTATTAACC
>NZ_NPIZ01000097.1:0-19009 GCF_002251185.1 Prevotella sp. P5-126 | reverse complement strand
TATATCCACCATATTCTTCTATAATTCTGCTACAAGACTTCATAATTACTCTGCAATACTTAGTATCGATGAAAGTTCGTCGTAAATCCTCCCATGTAGTTGTTCTATTGATAATTTTCTTTCGTCAACTTGCAGTGATGATTGAACTTGGACTTCAGGAATCGTAATATACTCATCGAAAACATCCGCTAAAAGGTCAATGGTTGCAGTCCTTTGTTTTTCCGATTCTGGATCCAAAGTATATCCATGTATCTTAACCTTTTTAATATTTTTCTTTTGACCTAACACACATAAACGATTAAATAAACCTGCAAAACCGCGAGCAAAATTCACTTGTATTCCTTCTCTATTAATCTTAATGGGATTACATTTTTGCTCAATTGAAATAACATTTATATTATTATCATTTGCAGCATCAAGTTGAGATTTAAGCAAATTTTTATACACTGAATCCTCCATCATATTTAAAGCATTTAACACTTCTGACGGACAGCATATTTCATAACATATTTTTCGATAATTAATCATTTGAAGAATTCGATGATACTCATCCAACCTACAAACAGCAGCAAATACTATATTGATTTCTTTGCCTTCATTGTTTTCTATCCACTCCTTTTCAAGTAATTCCTTTAATGTTTGCAGATAGCAACCATTTTTATTCACTTCGTATATCAACACTTGCAAACGAGTATTATAAAGAAAAACATTACCAAAAGCCAATCCTTCTTCTGCCGTATTGATTTGTACTTTACTAAAAGCCTTGGTTTCTTTATTCTTTATTGGTGGAATATCTTTATCTTGTATAGTTTCAACCAAGCCAATTTTACAATTTTCCAACGTAGTAGCGAGCGACCGAAACTCATATATTTTGGATTCATACAGCTCTACTTTACCAAACAACAATGATAACAAATCTGTAAATGAAGGAGCCTCTACACCGTCAACCTGACTTTCTATATGTACGCTAACAATATCAACACGTTTTTTCTTATTTGCCATATTCTCAATATTATCTTTAGAACTTAAATAATAATATGATTGTTTGCTCAATTGTATAACTTATTTCAAATCACCTTCTCACCTTCCCAATCCCCCACAGCATCATCACTCCTACACCATAGCCGATAACGCATCCGAGGGTATTGTGTAAAACATCATCGAATTCACAGAGGCCACGCTTAAGAAGCAACTGACTTAACTCTATGACACTGGAGAAAACAAATCCCACAAATGCAGCTTTCCACCATGAACGATGTATAAAGATGAAACTCAACAAGAAACCGACAGGAATACCAAGAGCGATATTCATCAAATTCTCTTCAATCAATTCCGTCTGCCCAGCATCAATAGCCACATAACTCCAGAATGGTGTGAGTTCGTATTTCATCACATCACCTGTTGCTCGATAAATAACACAAGAAGCAAGGATGAGAAACATATACTCTATCAGTACTGTCGTCATCACCCCTTTCCTTGCTTGATTCAGATCCTTAGCGAAAGCGAACACCATAACAATGATACCACTCATCACCAAGAACGACAGCTGAACCACCATGTTAGGAATATCCTTGGATGCATCAGCTAGGTAATCAATCGAGAATACTACTGGATTGTTAATCATTCGTTGTTATCCCTTTTCCCCACTGTGGAGTTAAAACGAATATCAAGTCTTGAAGATATTGCGAAAGTGAAACAAGGAGCTATCCCTTGTTTCATCCATGGAATAAACCTCTGATATGTGTCTTAAATTTTATAATTCTCCAAAACACTCATTGGTTTCCACCCTAATTCTCTCTTTGCCTTTTCGTTACTTATAGTATCTGAATTCACTATTTTTTCAAGCCGAGAAGAATTTATAGGAAAGAAACTAAATATATCGCCAACCAAAGCCAAGCACTTTGCCATCCAATAAGGGATTGAGAATGGTTTTCTCTTACCTAACTGTGTTGCTATCAGTTCTTCTAACTCACCAAATGAAGGTTGGTCATCATCACAGACATTATACACACCCCCTTTTTCTGCCACCAGTGGTACAAGATATGCTATATCTTCTGCCATCAGCAGACTTTTTCTGGCCTTACCATGATTTATGCTCAAATACTTTCCTGTCTTTATACCATTAACCATTGCCCCAAGATTACCTGGAGCATTCTTTCCTGCCATCAAACTGGGGCGTAGTATTCCAAGGATAACGCTATGTTCTTCACACCATTTGGTTAGAAACTCTTCTGCCATAATCTTACTTTTCTGGTAGGGTTCTTCTCCTGCGAGTGGATAATCCTCAGTTACATAGTTTCCATTATCAATACCATAGACGCCACAAGTACTGATAAAAATGAAGGACTTTGGTACACCAACATTCTCCAATGCTTTACAAAGGTTTACTGTTCCTTGATAATTAATATCATAGAAAGATTGTATTTCCTTCTGAGATTTGGGGTTAATGTGGGCTTTGCCTGCAGCATGAAGTACAATGTCATATCGACAAGATAGTTGAGGTACTTCTTTGGCAAAGTTTGCCTTTATTACGTCCCTATCCGTTATACCTATGGTGGTCACTTCATACATTTGATCAAGAATAGGCTTTGTATTGAATCCAAGAAAGCCCGTACCACCTGTATATAATAACTTCTCCATATTATTTTGTAAACATTTCAAGATACCTTCTCTTCATCTTAACACCATACTTGATATCAATCTTGGGAAGCTCCTCTCCTAACAATTGTTTAATACGCAAGTAAGGCAGATTCAAACCTCCCTCTTTAAAAATTTGCATAGTGGCAGCAATGCGAGGATTAATCTCCATTAGTACAGGTTTACCGTCACGATCATATTTGAAGTCCAAATCTGCAGAACCATCAAGACCTAAAGCCTTAACAACAGACTCAGCAATCTCATATGCCTCTTTATTAAATGACAAGGTAGCAGCCTGTGGAATACTGGCCAGATTTACGTTGCTTTCACGATAGCACATATAGACAATCTTGCCGTGGTCTGCAATCAAATCCACAGAACCCTCTTCGCCAGGAAGATATTCCATAGCCATCATTTCCGGTATTTCAGGACGCTCGTTCAGAGTTGCCTGTAAATCCTCAAAAGATGTAAAGAATGAATTGGGCTTTTCGCCAAACAGGATATCAAACCTTGACTTTGAAGGATCAATCATTCTGATACCACGGCTACCACTAAGCTCTGTTGCCTTTACACATACGGGATATTCCGGATATCCAACTGCTTCACAAGCTTCTTTCAATTCAGATGCTTTCTTGATAACATGAAACCTGGGGACTTTCAACCCTTGCTCTTTCAAGAAGGCATAGAAGTTATACTTGTTGATGGTGGTCTCGATGGTCTTTCTATCGCCAACGGCTACCTTTATTCCCAGTTTGTAAAAATCTGCCTTGCGGTCAAGAAGCGGGATAAGCTCTGCTGACATAAAAGGCAACACAACATCCACGTTCTCCTTCTTGCAGATGTCAAGAATAACATCAATATATTTAGGATCTGAAGCAGCGGGTACTTCATAGATCCCATCATAAAGTCCATCAAGCGTAGGGTCATAGTGCATATCAATACCTATAACACGGATTTCACGCTCTCCGTTGTCTTTAAGGCATTTCACCAACCCTGGCGCGAACTGTGCGCCACAAGCAGACAGCAGCACAGTTAGATTCTTAAACTCGCTCATATTAAATCACGTAAGTTGTAAATACATCCTCAAATGTTTCACCCTTCTTCATCACATAGCAAGAGCCATCAGCCTTCTGGCCAATCATGGGGCAGTTCCAGAAGATGAATGGCGGCTTGGAAACATTGCTATAACCACCTACATTCCCAAAAATGACATAGTCCCCTACTCCTAGTGAGCCTTTATAGTCAGGGTACATCACATCGTGCTCCAAGCAGGTGTAACCAACAAATTCTGCCTCATTAAGCATCTCCTGTTCCTTGTTCACATGAACAATCTGCAACGGCATCTTCTTCATCTTGCAGATGTCACCCAGATTATCCTTGCTGCAGTTCAGAACAACAAACTCATGCCCCTTAATGTGCTTAATGCTTTCCACCTTACCAATGAAATCAATATAGCTATTGATAACAGTGGTTCCTGGTTCCGTCATCAAGATGGGTTTCTCTTCCTGTGACAGATGCTTGTAATGTTCTGCGAAAGGAACGGCTACAGTCTTGGCATAATCCTCAAAAGTAGGAATGTTATCACCAAACTGCTTGGCTAGTGATTCCTCCATACGGGCAAACATACCGCTACCCATATCGATAAATTTGGGAGCCTTATTGGGGAAATACTTGTCAGCCAGTGCCAGCATGATAGTTGCACGATTGCTCCATGCCTCTACAGTACGGCTCTGACCCACATGACAATGCAAGCCTACCACCTCCAGATTCTTAACAGCAGCCACCATATCAAAAGCTTTCTGCAAATCAGGACTATCAGTATCAATACCAAAACGAGAAATGAAGTGCTGACCAATATTGATATTAACACGGATACCTATCTCAAGGTTTTTGTCTGGGTTCTCGTCAGCAATCTTGCAGATGTTCTTCAACTCCTCCAGATTATCCACATTAATGATACCACCATTCAGAAGAGTCTCTTTTCCAAGTTCCTTTTTGAACGGTCCATTATACACAATCTGATAAGGTTCATAGCCAACTGCACGGGCTACAGAATATTCCATATCACTCACCACCTCAGCATAACCACCAAGGCTTTTAACCAGCTTACAGATAGCTGGTGTATAGTTGGTTTTGTAGCTGTATGCCAATTGATACTTAGAGTAATACTTGTTGAAGCAAGCCACAAACTCTTTATAGTTCTTCACAAAGTCCTCTTCACGGAAAAGATAGATGGGAGAACCAAACTGCTTTTCTAAAGCCTGTAATTTCTCAATGCTATACATATCAGTATATTATTTCGTTTATATTCATTTTATCTTTCATCCCTATAGACATGGTCACCAGACAGTACTGGAGCAATCACACCAAAGAAGGTCTTTACGTCCAACCAGAATGACAGGTTCTCTGCATAAGCAGCATCTGCTTCAAACTGGTCTTCACGTAAAGCTGCACGATTCACCAAATCTATTGTACAGAAGAACCCAGGCAGGACATCATAACGCTTTGCAAACCTTTTGTTTTCCTTATATTCATCCCACTCCCAGTCAAGAATAGGTCTTGGCCCAATGATAGCCATTGTTCCATTCAGTACATTGAACATCTGAGGAAGTTCATCTAAACTAGTACGCCTTAGGAAACCACCCACTTTTGTGATTCTGGAATCACTAGCACTGGTTGCGATGCCACCCATTTCGTAAGCATGATCGCACATGGTACGGAACTTAAAGACGGTAAAAGGTTTAGTCCCTTTACCTAATCTTCTCTGTTTGAAAAACACAGGACCTTTACTATCTATCTTGATAGCAATCGCTATGATAATCATAGGAATGCAACTCACTATCAACCCGATAATTGACAGTGCACAGTCAATTATTCGTTTAAAGAAATGCTTATACATTATTGACACAAATTAAAGTTCGTCTAAAACTTCCTTAAACAATCTATATAGGTTTTTAAAATCAAAGTTCTGAGCAGCTTTTTTTGCAGCTATACTCATTTTTTCATACGATGCTTTATCATTCATTAATGAACAAAGAATATTTTTATACTGCTCCGGTGTTTTGATATCCTCAGATACCCCCGCCCCATAATATCTAACAATATCATAGCCTATAATATTATTAGATACTATTGGCTTTCCTGCTGCCAAATATTGGAATAGTTTCCCTTGACTGCCTCCGTATTTCATGTCGCCTGTCTGAGTATAATTCAATAGGTTAATATCTGAGCATGAAATAATATATGGTACATACTTGATCTCAACCCACTTGTTCATAAAATGTACATTGTCTATATGTTCATTTTTCACTTTGATTTCAAGAGCTTCTCTTTCTGTGCCATCACCAAATATCAAGAATGATACTTTATTGTCACCTTTAAATAATTTTGCAGTTTCTATTATTCTATCTACTCCATTTATAATACTTACAGAACCCAAATACAATATCTTGAAAGTATTCGGATCTCGCAACTCTGGGGCATCTATCTGATACTCATTTTTATATTTCTCAAATTCAACCAAGTCAATACCATTATTAATATAATGGACATGGTCTAAATCAATTGGCCCCCCTTGTTCTTTATCCCATTTATGATCCTTTAAATACTGTTTACAACCTGCAAGTGTAAATATATTTCTTTCCGCATGAGAATATATGAATTTTTCAATCCAATAGAATAACCTCATCGGTATACCATCATTTTTAAATAACCCCGCTGTCGCAAATCCATATGGCCACAAATCCCATGTTTCTGTAATATAAGTAGCATTTAGTCTTTGGGATATCCAATAAATCGGTACATCGCAGGGAATTCTAGTGTTATGAAGAATTATGTCTGGTTTCGGTAGTTTATTTCTTATTTTGAAAAGATTCCACGCAAATTGGAAGTTTGAATAGAACCTCCTGATACCAGTATTGTTAGTATATGAAGAAACTTTTATAAATATATAGTTTAAGTCTGGATAGTTTCTTCTTATATAATCTTCTTTTCCTTCTATCAGATTCTTCTTGCTGTAGTGAAGATAGCTGGCTCCAATAATATATACTTCATAACCATCCTGCTTCAAAAACTTGGCAAATTTCTGATGTCTAAGATGTGTATCTATCTCAGGTGGTTGTACATTATTGCAAACCAGCCATATAACCTTCTTTGATCCCATCATTTAAACTGGTTGATAAGTTCAACGATTTGGGTGTCTTCCTTTTTTGTAATAGCCGGTCCAATAGGCAAACTCAACTCCTCATCTGCAATCTTCTCAGTAATAGGCAAACTCAATTGAGGTATATTCCATGCTTCCTTAGCATAGCATTCCTGTTTATGTGGGGCAATAGGATAATGGCATACAGTACCAACTCCATTCTGCTCCAAATAGTCGTGCAATGCATCACGCTTACCATCAGCTACCAAAATCGGGAAGAGATGGTAAGCATTCTGCTCATCAGGGAGTAAATCTGGCAAAGTAATCAACGGATTGTTGATATGCTCATAGTAATAATGAGCCACCTCCTTACGATGCTGATTATCCTCAACCAGGTACTTCAACTTTACATCCAATACAGCTGCCTGTATCTCATCCAGACGGCTATTACGGCCGGTGTACTTGAACACATACTTCTTCTGGCTACCATAGTTGGCCAGAGCACGAACAGCAGCAGCCAGCTCAGGATCATTGGTTGTGACGGCTCCACCATCACCAAGTGCACCAAGGTTCTTGCCAGGATAGAAACTATGTCCGGCAGCATCACCTATTGAACCAGTAACGCGACCATCAGTATGTTTACAGCCATGAGCCTGAGCATTGTCCTCAATCAATTTCAGGTTGTATTTCTTGCACAAAGTGCCAATTTTGTCTGTATAGGCATTGCGGCCATACAAGTGCACAATAGCAATTGCCTTTGTCTTAGGAGTGATAGAAGCTTCAATAAGATCATCATCTATCTCCAATGTGTTGAGCTTAGGCTCAACCAATACAGGTTTCAATCCATTTTCCGTAATGGCAAGGATTGTGGCTATATAAGTGTTTGCAGGAACAATCACCTCATCACCAGGTTGCATCACACCCATCTCAATGTATGCACGGAAAATCCAGATGAGAGCATCCAGACCGTTGGCACAACCAATGGTATACTTTGTTCCTATAAACTTAGAGTAGTTATCTTCGAACTGCTCATTCTCCTTGCCTTGGAGGTACCAACCACCATTTACAACACGGCTTACAGCCTCATTTATTTCAGCTCCATGTAGAGCCGTAACATCTTTCAGACTTAAAAAGGGTATGTTCATATTCTAAAAATTTTCAATTATCAATTATCAGAAGTCTACTTTTCTATAAAACTTTGCGGGATTGCCTAACCACAACTCACCAGCAGGGACATCTTTGGTTACAACAGAACCTGCAGCAATAAAAGCCCCTTCCCCAATGATAATACCGGGAAGAATAACTGAACCAGCACCAATTGTAGCTCCTTTACATACTTTCGTCTTAAGAAGAGTCCAGTTCTTGTTCTTGGAACGCGGATACATATCATTGGTAAATGTCACATTGGAACCAATCATTACATTATCCTCCAGTGTGATGCCATCCCAGATTTGTACTCCACATTTAATTGTAACGTTGTTCCCAATCACCACATCGTTCTCTATGAGACAATGGGAGCATATATTACAATTTTCCCCAATCTTACAATTTGGGAAAATCACACAATACTGCCATACCTTTGTACTTTCTGGTACATTAGGATTCATACAATCAGCCAACCTGTGTATCATTTCTTTCTAAAATCTAAAAACTCATCGTAATCACGAATATAATCTTCTATTTGGTAAACATCAGAGGCCAGCACCATACAAACGGCACCAGATGAAAAATCATCCAAGTCGCGCCAGATGCCTGGTTTCACATAAAGTCCCTGATAAGGTCGGTTAAGCATAAAACTACGCTTTACGTTACCATCATCTAAAGTAACTCTAAAACTTCCGCTGGCTGCCACGATTAATTGGCTTAAATTACGATGTGCATGAGCGCCCCTTGATTCGCCCCCTGGTACATCATAGAGATAATAAACTCGCTTTACGTCAAATGGAATGGTATCTCCATTCTGTACTACCGATATATTACCTTTTCTATCACTATGATGCTTATCCAACTCTATCATTGTACAGTCATAAACACTATATTTTTCCATCTTTTTTCATTTTAAGAAATACATCATAGTCACGAACATAATCATTGGCGTCATAATATGTTGATGACAATACCATAGCCAACGAATTTGTAGAAAAGTTTTCCATTTCTCGCCATAGTCCCTTTGGAACATATAGTCCATAATAAGATCTGTTAAGCGTAAATGATTTCTTTTTTAGCCCATCATCAAGTACGACATCAAAACTTCCAGATAGCGCGACTATAAATTCTTGGTTTTCTTTGTAGGCATGACCGCCTCGGCACTCACCTCCCGGTACATCATATAACCAATAAGTGCGTTTTATGACAAAAGGAATATGCTTCTCCTGTTCAACAAATGAGAGATTTCCTCTTGCATCAAGGAACTTTGGGAGCTCTATTATTTTAGGAGTATTCATAATTGATAAAGGTTACCGTCCTTTAATTCATACATCCTACCACACTCGCACTTCAATGTATCATCCAAACGCTTTCCGCACTCACACACCCATCCAATCTGCTTGGCTGGTACACCAACCATCAAAGCATAGTCCTTTACATCTTTAGCAACCACGGCACCTGATCCAATCAATGCAGATTTACCTACATTATGGCCACATACAATAGTACAGTTAGCACCTAGGGAAGCACCCTCTTTAATTATAGTTTTTGCATATACCCCATGCACAGGGAAATGAGCACGAGGCGTGGTAACGTTGGTAAACACACATGAGGGGCCGCAAAAAACATTGTCTTCGAGTTCAACGCCCTCATACACAGAAACGTTGTTCTGGATGCGGACACCATTACCAACCTTCACGTTATTACCAATATTCACATTCTGTCCCAAAGAGCAATTCTTACCAATCACGGCACCTTTCTGCACGTGACAGAAATGCCAAATCTTGGTACCCTCACCTATCTGCACGCCTTCGTCTACATAACTAGACTCATGACAATAATACTTTTTTTCTTCCATATTTTTACTTATTTCGTTCTCTATATGTTGTTACGTATAGCCATAATTGTTTAAAAGAAGAACTGCCGACGAGATTAAACTTCCATCTATTTTTTAGAACATAAAACAGAAAATGGAAACGCCCTGCCCATCTACTTTTGCTATCATCTTTCCAAATAAAGTCTTTGTCATAAAATACAGACCACATTACCTTATTCAAAAAGTGATCATTAATTATATTACATTTTTCTCCATTCGCCTTAATGTAAAAGAATCTTAAGATAATACCATTCATAACATCTAGAAATGCGTCCATCTTATACTTTTTACATTCTTTTCGTAGGAGTCCCCAGTCAATCACATCATTGTTCACTTTAACAAACATTGCCCAATCAAGAATCTGTTTTAATCTCATATTCCCGGCTTCAAAATGTGCCATCGCATGGTAAGTCAAAAACAACGCATTAAATTGCACTGGTGGTACAAAATAACAATTCTCTATTATCTTTGCTTCCTCTTCGGCTAATAAAACCGATAATTCATTATGAAGCGTTTTCCACCATTTTTCATCAAGTGTCATTACGAAAAACTGGTGGTTCTCAACAGTTTCTCCATTAAAGGTGAACTTTGAATGTTTTTCCCAGTCCTCATTTACAGGAATACCCTTAAAGCGTATAATATCATTCCCCTTATCATACTGACCAAATAAAAAGCAATCAATATCCCCACAGTCACGGTGTAATGGTTTGGGATAGTTTAAGCCATTACCTTGACCCTTAAGCAGAAGCATTTGTATTTCATGCTGTTTCCATAAGGTGCATAGATCTACTATAGCATTTTGTTGTTTTGCATTTAAAGACTCCCTTAATAAAACTCCGTTATAAGCTTCATAAAACCATGTCGAACTTTTCTTGAATTCAACAAACGAATTAATTTTTTCGATACCATCGAATGTAAATCCTAACACTCCCTGTTCCTGAGCAATATTTATTAATTCGTTCCATTCAAATTCAGATATATCCATAAAAGGAGATAAATCCTCATTATTAGGTTTAGTGATTTCCAGTCCTATGCGCAACAGTTTAAAAAGCTTATCTTCCATTTCTAATCTTTTTCTTTTAAGGCTACGAATAACACACTGATTGGGTGTAATGCTTTTACCCCAGTTCCTTCAAAGATCTGTTGTCGGCAGGATGTACCAGGTGCTGCAACTATTACATTATCCTCTTTGCTTTCAGTTGCTTTCCGTACGGTCGGAAACAATACCATTTCGCCAATGGCTTTGGATATTTCATAATGCTCTTTTTCATAACCGAAAGAACCCGCCATACCACAACAGCCGCTTGGGATCACATTCACCTTAACACCTGGAATCAATCGCAGCATTTCAGCACATTTCCCTACTCCAATCAAAGACTTCTGATGGCAGTGGCCGTGCAAGAATATTTCAGCAGATAATTCCCTAAATGATTCAGAAGAAATACGACCGACCTGAACCTCTCGCATAATAAACTCATCAAAGAGCAGACAGTTCTTTGCAAGTTTCTTTGCAGTTTCTCTTAACTCAGCAGGTACTATATCCGGGTACTCATCACGGAAAGAGAGTATGCAAGATGGCTCTATTCCAACAAGTGGTGTTTCATCCGAAGTAACATATTGTAGCATCTGCACATTCTTCACAGCATACTTCTTTGCCAGTTTTAGACACCCTTTTGAGAATGCCGCACGTCCACTTTCTACATGCTTTGGTATCTCAACCGCATAACCGAGTTTCAAAAGCAACTTAGCAAAGGTCAATCCCAATTCTGCTTCCTGGTGGTTTGTAAATTCATCTGCAAACAGATAGACTTTACGCTTACTGGGATCTGCTTTATATTTCTTGTTCTCTATCTCCACAAGCTTCCGCATACTGTAGCGACTTAACTTGGGAATCTGGCGTTCTGTAGAAAACCTAACAATCTTTTTAATTACCCAGGCAGAGGGTTTAAATGTGGCAAAGAAGTTATAGAACGGCCGCACCATTGCGCCAAACTCTTCCATCTTTGCCATACGAGCCACCATCCAAGAGCGGAAGGGCGTTCCATGGCGGTCGTATTTCTGTTGCAAAATCTCTGAACGCAACTTGGTCATGTCCACATTGGACGGACATTCTGAAAGACAACCCTTACAGGCCAAACAGCTATCAAGAACTTCTGACAGTTCTTTGATGTCAAAAACGCTCTTGCCAGCAACTACATCCTTGAATGCTTCGCTTTCAAATCCTCTTGTTAAGATCTCACGGAGTATATTTGCCCTTGCTCTAGTGGATTTTGTTTCATCATTTGACACCATGTAGGCCGGGCACATAGTTCCGCCTATCAGGTTAGATTTCAAGCAGGCGCCTGCACCATTACATTGCTCAATGGAACACATCAAAGCGTGGGCTTGGCTTCTAACACCACTGGCTCCTTCTACTTTACATTCATCAAAGGCAGCACGCCAATTATAGTAAGTATTGTTGGATAAGAGTTCTTCCTCAACTTTGTATTTCTGTCCTACTTCAAAGCGAAGCCATTCATCCATAGGAGGTGTGTCCACAATCTTGTTCATATTGAACACACCATCAGGGTCCCAGCAATGCTTTACTTCTCGCATTAACTGGTAAACCTCTTCACCATACATCAGAGGGATAAACTCTCCACGTAAACGGCCATCGCCATGTTCTCCACTAAGACTACCTTTGTGTTTGCGAACCAGCTTGGCTGTTTCTTCTGCAATCTCACGGAATAGTTTCTTGCCTTCTGCAGTCTTGATGTTGATGATTGGACGCAAGTGAAGTTCTCCCGTGCTGATATGGCCGTAATACACGCAGGATGTATGAAGTCGTTCCAACATCTCGCGGAAGTCCTTCATATAGGCTGGCAGACGTTCTGGGGCAACAGCGGTATCCTCTATCACGCCAATGGGTTTTGCATCACCCTTCATACCGCTTAATACACCCAAACCGGCCTTTCTCAAATCCCAGACTTTGGCTACATCATAACCATAAACGCGGGTATTGGTATATACCAGACCGGATGCTTTTGCGTCTTCCTCAAAGGCAGCTGCTTTTGCATCTATCTCTTCTCTTGTATCCCCCCAGAATTCTGCAATCAGCAGAGCGGCAGGCATACCTTCTACAAAGAAGGAGTTGCGTTTCTGTTCAAGGTTCTGGAAGCTTAGTTCCAGAATCTTGCCGTCCATCAGTTCTACGGCTGCAGGCTTGTGTTTGAGTGCAATTAGGTTGGCCTCAAAGCTTCCTTCAAGGGTAATGCAGTGGGCACATACCACCATCTTTTCTTTAGGTGGTAAAGGATCAAGGGAGACCTTGATTTCAGTGATAAATGCAAGCGTTCCTTCAGAACCTGCAAGCAATTTGCAAAAAGCAAGTCCAGGATTCTCTTCTACAATCTCTATCGCCTCATCTATGGCATAGCCGCAACTACGACGTTGTAGAGTCTTATCTGGGTAGTTCTCTTCAACAAGGTTTCTTATCGCTTCATCTTTAGCCCATCTATTTAATTGTCTTACCAAAGACTCTAAAAATGGTCTAGTGTAGCAATAACCGTCTTCAGCAAACTTCTCTGTATCAAACTCACTACCGTTAGACAATATTCCCTTGCAAGCTATCACATGATGACGGGTACTTCCATAAATCAATGAGTGTGTTCCGCAGGAGTTATTGCCAAACATGCCTCCTATGCAACAGCGGTTACTGGTAGATGTTTCTGGGCTGAAATGAAGGCCGTAAGGTTTGAGTGCTATATTCAGCTCATCACGTACTACACCTGGCTGTACCCATGCCCACTTCTCTTCCTGGTTGATTTCAAGGATCTTGTTCCAGCCTTTGATATCCACAACAATCCCCTTCCCCACCACTTGTCCGGCAATGGAAGTACCACCAGCTCGGGGAATCAAATGCGTTTTCCTTTGCTTTGCCTCTTTAATCAATGACTTGATATCATCAACCGTTTCGGGATATGCCACACCTTGTGGTACCTCCCGGTAGGTAGAGGCATCGGTAGAGTACGCGATTCTATGGAGACTGTCAGAAAAAATTTTAGCCATTTAAGTATTTTTGGATAGTAGCAAGAATATGCTCAGATGCGTGTGCATCCCCAAAAAGCGGAGGGAATGTAGGTGCGGTACCAACAAGCTTATCGTAAGCATGAATAATACGTTCTGGATCTGCATCTGCAATAATTCCGGCACCATGTTTCACTATTTCTACCCATTCAGTTTCTGGACGTAAAATGACACAGGGACGTTCAAAGAAGAAGGATTCCTTCTGCACACCACCGCTATCAGTCATAACGATTCTCGCATTCTTTTCAAGTACAATAATCTCAAAAAATGATGCTGGAGGAATAATCTTCACTCGTGGTGAACTGAGGAGCTTCTTATATACATCCTTTGCAAGGTTCTTATCAAGCAGATTCTTTGTTCTCGGATGCAAGGGTAAAACTAGTGTGATACCATCACGTTCTGTAATTGACAACAGTGAAGAAATAATTGCCGTTAAGCGTGCAGGGTCATCTGTATTATTAGGTCGGTGAATTGTAGTGAGAATATACTCACCAGGCTTTATATTAAGTCTTGTGAGAATATCCGATTTTTGTTCAGCAAGCGAAGCGAAATACATGCTATTATCGTACATAACATCTCCGCTATTCACAACCAAACGTCCTTTCCCATTCTTAAACTTTGCAAGGGATTCAAAGAATCCTTCGCGTTTTAAGTTGTCAATACCAGTTTGGGTCGGAGAGAAACAAATGGAAGACAACTGATCGCACACGATGCGGTTTACCTCTTCCGGCATAGTCATATTGAAAGAACGCAAGCCCGCTTCAATATGGAACACAGGAATATGAATCTTTGATGCAGCAACTGCTCCAGCAAGAGTGGAGTTGGTATCACCATAGAGGATGATACCATCGAAATGTTCTGATGTCAGCACTTCTTCAATACCAGCTATCATCTTTGCTGTTTGAACACCATGGCTACCCGATCCTACACCTAAATTATAATCAGGTTGTGGTATACCTAATTCGTCAAAGAACACTTGGGACATGTTGGCATCATAGTGCTGGCCAGTATGAAGAATTTTTTCTTCAATTTTGTCTGGAAAATACTTTGCCACAGACCTTGATATGGCAGCAGCCTTTATAATCTGGGGTCTAGCCCCTATTATTGTTAATAGCTTTATCATGAATTCAAAACTTTATCGTACATTTCAAAAAGGGTCCTCTCTTGAGTTTCCCAATTAAATTCCTTTTTTACAGCTTCTTTACCGTTTTTTCCCATCGAAGATACTAATTCCGGGCTGTTTATCAACTTTGTTATAGCAGCAGCTATTTCTTCATCAGAATCAGGGTTGACGCAGATACCACACTGATATTTATCTATTATTTCTTTCCACAACCTCATATCTGTAGCGATGACTGGTGTTCCAGCCATCATGTATTCAAACAATTTCGTGTTCCCCAATGTCCCTTCTTTGCCACCAGCTACGGGGCTATATCCCAGTATCGCCATACCTGCCACACTCTCTGTTTGTATTTTTTCTGCTTCTTTTGCTGGTACGACACCCTTATAATCCACTTTCTCCCAACCTTTCAAAGCCGATAATTCTTTTTTGTATTGCTCAGTCATTGGTCCCGCTAGTACATACTTCACATTAGCCTTCTCTAAGGCTTTTACAATAGGCACATGATTCCACAAGTGAGATATTAATCCCGTAAAACATATTTGTTGTGACCTACTTTCATTAATTGGTATATCCTTAAAAATCGGATAATTTGTTATAAGATAGGTATTGGAGTTTATTGTTCTTAACCTTTCCACTATTTTGGGTGTAACTGTGACTAGAGCATCAAACTTTCGTAATGTCCTTTTTTCATAAGTTTCGTAAACTATAGAAATAAGTTTTCTTGACCACCTGGGTAAATATGGCTTTTCCAATATGTCTGATGGCATATCTTCATGGGAATCAAAAATCACAATTTTCCCTTTCCTCTTAATTTTAGCGGCTATTGGCAGCAATTCCGGATCGTGAAAATGATAAATATCAGCATTTACTTCCAATGCTGCTTCATATATAGGATTAAGGTTAAAAATCCTTTTGAAAAGTTCTTCAGGCAAATTCACTCCTACAACATGGATATCGTCAATTATTCTACATTCTGTGTTCGGTACAATCAAATACATTTCGTATTTTCGAGAAAGAGATTTGCACTCTTTCTTGAAAATACGAGCATCGGTAACATAGTGATTACTTGCTACATGGCATACCCTTGTCTTCATCTGGCAAAAAAATTAATTACGTTTTTTATTACCATGTCCTGCACATCCTTAGTCATTTCCGTATGAATCGGAAGTGACAACACAGAATAAGCACACTCTCTAGACTTATCCAAAGCCTCACCAGCACGAGTAATAGTCTTGAAAGCCTCCTGCTCCTGAAGCGGCAGCGGATAGTAAATCATACTGGGAACTCCCTGTTCTGCAAGGAAGTTCTTCAGCTCATCACGCTTGCCGTTCTTAATCTTCAGGGTGTACTGGTGATAAACGTGGGTACTGTTAGGCAACTCTTTAGGAGTAATGAAGTATTTCTCCTCCGGATCAAAAGCCTTCAGCTGCTTGGTATAATAGGAAGCAGCCTCATAACGAGCCTTGCAATACTCATCCAAATGACGGAGCTTCACATCAAGCACTGCAGCCTGAATAGAATCCAAGCGAGAATTGCAGCCAATAACAGCATGATGATACTTCACACGCTGGCCGTGGTTGGCAATCATGTGGATGCGTTCTGCAAGAGCATCATCATTCGTAAAGATAGCGCCACCATCACCGTAACATCCGAGGTTCTTGGACGGGAAGAATGAAGTGCAACCAATGGTACCCATTGTGCCGGTCTTTGCCTTATGGCCATCGCTGAAGGTATATACAGCGCCAATAGCCTGAGCATTGTCCTCAATTACATACAGGTTATGCTCCTTGGCAAAGGCAAGGATAGGCTCCATATCACAGCTCTGACCAAAGAGGTGAACAGGAATGATAGCTTTTGTCTTGGGACTGAGAGCCTTCTTGATATTATCAACTGTTACATTGAAAGTATCATAATCCACATCTACCATTACGGGAGTGAGGCCAAGAAGTCCAATCACCTCTGCAGAAGCCACATAGGTGAAAGCTGGAACTATCACCTCATCACCCGGCTTCAACTCCAGAGCCATCAAGGCAATCTGGAGGGCATCGGTTCCGTTGGCACAAGTGGTCACGTGACAACCACCCATATACTCACTCAGATGCTGGGCAAAGTCCTTGACAATAGGCCCATTGATAAAGGCCGTATTGTCAATGACATTTTGGATGCCGGCATCTACCTCATCTTTTATCTTGAGGTATTGACCTTTGAGGTCAACCATTTGAATCTTATTTGCCATACTAATTTTCAATTATCAACTGTCAATTTTCAATTAGTACTTTACGTCATCCCAACCGAAGGGATGTTTTGACAGAGGACGCTCTGCCAGAGGATGGTAGTCACCAACCAATCCAACAGGAGTGCAGTTACGGATGTCCTCAACAATCTTGATGCAGTTACGAGCCTCACTGATGCGGAAACCTTCGCCTGCCAAAATCTTCTGGTAGCTCTTGGTGTGCAGCTCAGTAAAGCCCTGGCTGAACTCGAACTCTTCACCATCAATGTTCAAAGTACGGTAAGTCTTCTTCTCACCCTGTACAGCATTCTCAGGCAGACAGTCTGCATTGATGCTCAGGAAGTACTTAACGTGAGCACGCTCAAGTTCAAGAACACCGGCCACACGGTCAAAGCTCATTACATTCACAATATTCTCCTTCACAGGACCAAAGATCCACTGGAGCATATCATAGAAGTGAACACCAATGTTGGTAGCCACACCACCAGACTTGTGGTTGTTGCCCTTCCAAGAGGTGTAATACCACTTACCACGAGAAGTAATGTAGGTCAAGTCAATGTTATACTTTTTGTCCTTGGGACCATTCTCAATCTTCTCTTTTAGAGCTGCAATCTTGTCGTGCAGACGAAGCTGGAGGATATTGTAAGCCTGATGGCCAGTCTCTTCCTCAACCTTAATCAGGTCTTCCAGACTCTGGCTGTGGATCACAATAGGCTTCTCACAAATCACATTCATACCGTTGCGAAGACCGTAGCGGATGAACGGATCGTGCGTATAGTTCGGAGTGCAAATAGAAAGCCACTGGATTTCATCCTTTGTACCCTTCAGCTTTTCAACAAAGCGCTCGAACTGCTCCTGCTCTGTGAAGAATGAACACTCGGGGAAGGAACTGTCAAGTCTTCCCACACTATCAAAACGATCATAAGCGGCCACCAGGTTGTTACCCGTATCAGCGATGGCCTTGATGTGACGCGGAGCAATGTAGCCAGCGGCACCAATTAATGCAAAATTTGCCATTTTTTAAATAGTATACTATTTATTATGAAATCCCTGTCAAGCCAACACACACTTGTTGACGTTTTGTATAAAGAAACTAACCTCTTTAACACAACCCTTTACCACATTACGGTTTAACATTTGTAGCTTCGACATCGGAATATATTATTATTTACTCTCAGATTAAACACACATTAGTTATCCCATCCCGTTTTAGATTATGGGAGTTTTATCATATCACCCAGTTTTAAAAGAAACTCTTCAGTAAAGAACCCATATCCTGTGGACATTGTTAATTCTCCTATTACTGGTTTGTTATTAACGATATAAAAGTCTACTCGTATCTGCTTAAATGGCTCAGATATCTTTCTTGCAATTTCCAACATCTCATTTAAGCATGAGGGTTTTGGGAATAATGGATCCTTCTCGTTGTAAACATCAGCAGATGTGCTTCTTAAATACTCAGGATGCATTTTCCATTCTGTATCATACAATTGCATATTTAGATCCAGCACAACCCTATTATATGTTACCCATATATAGCGTGGTATTCCATTAATACAATACACTTTAAAATCGACCAATGAATTAGGTGAAAAGTCCTTATAATCGTTATTTAGAAGTTCTTCAGCAATAATACAACGCTTAATTCTTGTATTATGCATTTGCGCATTATCGTAACCATTTGGTAGGATAATCCATTGTTTAAGCTCTTTTTTTATTTTCTTTAAATCAATCAAAGATTTATCCTTAACGATTCTATTTGTTCCACATCCATTATTCGATTTTAAA